>QHYL01000147.1 GCA_003224105.1 Acidobacteriota bacterium
AGGCAATGCGCGGGATTGATGGTGTGGACGTGCCGGTAGGAGTGCTGGACATTACGCTGTACCGCGACGACCTTTCGAAAGTTGCGCCGCAGGCGGTGCTGCGTTCTTCGGACATTCCCTTTGGCGTCGACAATATGGATCTGGTGCTGGTGGACGACGTGTTGTACACGGGACGGACGATTCGCGCGGCGATGAACGGGATTTTCGACTTGGGTCGGCCGAAGCGCGTGAGGCTGTGCGTGCTGATCGACCGCGGGCACCGGGAAATGCCCATCGAGGCGCAGTACACCGGGCGGCAGGTGCAGACCAGCGACACGGAGATTATTGAGGTGCGCTTGCGGGAAATTGATAAGGAAGAGCGCGTGGTGCTGGTCGACCGTGTGGAATGATGAGAACGGGATAGTTTGAGTTTCAGGAATCGACCTGGCTATCTTATGATTTGAGTGAGGACTTTGACTTACCGCTTCCGCGATCTGCTCGCTCTCGAACCGCTCACGGCGGACGAACTTCGATTTCTTCTCGACCAGAGCAAACCTTTCCAGGAAATCCAGAAGCATCCTCTGAAAAAGCTGGCGACGCTGCGCGGAAAAACCGTAGCGCTGGCGTTTTTTGAGAATTCCACGCGCACGCGCATCAGCTTCGGAACGGCGGCTTCACGGCTGGGCGCAGACACGATGAACCTGCAAGCGGAAGCGTCGAGCATCAAGAAGGGCGAGACGCTATTGGATACAGCGTTTAACCTGAGTGCGATGAAGCCGGATTGCTTTGTGATGCGGCATTCGGCGTCGGGCGCGGCGGATTACGTGGCGCGGCATCTGGATGTTCCGGTGGTGAACGCCGGCGACGGCACGCACGAGCATCCGTCGCAAGGATTGCTGGATGCGCTGACGATTCGCGACCGGCTGGGGACGATCGAAAACCTGAACGTGACGATTCTCGGGGACATTCTGCACAGCAGGGTGGCGCGGTCGAACATTCACCTGCTGGGAAAATTCGGGTGCAAGTTCACTTTGTGCGGACCTTCGATCTGGGTGCCGCGCGAGCTGGAAAAGATTGCGCCGGGCGTGCCGATCCGCTGCGTTTACAAGATGGAAGAGGCGCTGGAGGGCGCGCACGTGATTATTATGCTGCGTGTGCAGACCGAGCGGCTAAACGACCCGCCGCTTTCCGCCAACGATTACATTCTGTTGTACCAGTTGGATGCGGAGCGGCTAAAGCGCGCGCACAGGGATGCGATTGTGCTGCACCCCGGGCCGATCAACCGCGGGATCGAGATTACGCCGGACGTGGCGGATGGGCCGCAATCGTGCGTGCTGGAACAGGTCACGAACGGCGTGGCCGTGCGCATGGCCATCCTGTACCTGGTGATTGCGGGGGCGACCGAAAGCGGGACGCATCCGGCGCTGGAAGCGAAGCCAAAGGAATCCGCGAATGCTACTGATTAAGAACGGGCGGGTGATGGACCCGGCCAGCAAGACGGATGCGGCGCTGGACGTTTTGGTGGAGGGCGAAAAGATCAAAGACGTGGGCCCTGCGGGGAAAATTGGAGCCGGGGCAGGCGCGGAAATACTGGATGCGAAGGGCTTGATTGTTGCGCCGGGATTTATTGATCTGCACGCGCATCTGCGCGAACCGGGGCAGGAATCGTCGGAAACGATTGAAAGCGGGACGAAGGCGGCGGCGCGAGGAGGATTCACCGCGGTTTGCTGCATGCCGAACACGAAGCCGGTGAACGACAACGCTTCGGTGACGCGATTTATTCTGGACCGCGCGAAGGCCACGGGCAGAGTACGGGTGTGGCCGATTGGTGCAGCTTCGCTCGGAAGCAAGGGCGAGGCGATCTCAGAAATAGCGGGGATGAAAGAAGCGGGCATTGTGGCGGTTTCGGACGATGGCAAACCCATTGCCACGGCTAAGCTGGCGCGGCAGGTGATGGACTATTGCGGGTCGTTGGATTTGCCGGTGATCGAGCACGCCGAAGACGTTTCGCTGGCTGCGGGCGGGGTGATGCGCGAGGGAGTGAGCTCGACGCGGCTGGGTTTGCGGGGGATGCCGGCGGCGGCCGAGGCAGTTTGCGTTGCGCGAGACGTACAGCTCGCTGAATTGACCGGGGCGCGGCTGCATATTGCGCATCTTTCGGCAAAGGCTTCGCTCGAGCAGGTGCGCTGGGCAAAGTCGCGCGGGTTGCGCGTCAGCTGCGAGGTAACGCCGCACCACTTCACGCTGATTGACGAGGACGTGACGTACGATTCGCGGTTCAAGATGAATCCACCGCTGGCCGCGCGTGAGGATCGGGCCGCACTGCTGGAAGGGCTCGCGGACGGGACCGTCGATGCCATTGCGACGGATCATGCGCCGCACGAGCCGGCACTGAAAGATGTCGAGTTCGACCGCGCGCCGTTCGGGATTCTGGGATTCGAGACAGCGCTGGGGCTGGCGCTCGAGCAATTAGTGCATTCGGAAAAGATTTCGCTGATGCGCATGGTCGAACTGTTTACGACGGGGCCTGCTCGAGTTCTCGGGATCGAGCGCAAGATCGCGGCGGGCCAGCCGGCGGACCTGACCATATTCTCCACGGACCACGCTTGGACCTATCGGGTAGACGACTCACCGAGCAAATCGCGAAATTCCCCTTTCGATGGAAAGAAGTTCAAGGGCATACCGATGGCGACCATCGTCGGCGGGCGAATCGCGCATCGAGTTCAGTGAGACAAGACCGGTTGGCGCTTCTGCAGCATTCGCAAAACACACAAACCAGCGCAGCCAGCTGCAAGGTGCTTGAGTGTGTGGCCACTCAAGACGTGGCCGAACGAGAAGATCTGTCGGTCTGCGGTCTCGCAAATCTTGGCAAGTACGTAGAGGCCGGCCACCGCGAGCAGGTCCGAGCCGTGCGTGTAGCGCGGCGGCAATAAGAGCGCAGCAAGAAGAATCAATACGGCATAGACTTGCACCGCGGCATAAAGCCGCAAATCTCCACGCCCTCGAAGTTCGCTGAAGTACCACAGCAGGACGCTGCCGATTCCCAATGCGACAAGAATGGGAAGCAACCATAGACCAGTCGACAAATGGATGCGTTCGGCGATCATCGCTGCGACGAGAGGCATGAACACCAGCGTCATGGGCAGCCGGTCCCAAACGAGCCGGCCGTTGTCAGGTGCGATGTGATAGTAGGAAGAGCCGAGAGCGGTGAGAAGAAGCCCCACGAAGAGGATGCAGTAAAACCATTTCTCACGGGCGTCGATGAATTGTGCACGGCTGGATTCCTTGTTCAGGTACGACAGGCCGGCGACGCCAGCGACCGCGAACAGGAAATTGGACGCGACGTTCCCGAGGTTTGGAATGCCAAACCAGCTTCGCTGGTCGGCAAAGTGATGATAGGAGAGAGGCTGCGCAATGCGCGGGACAAGCAGACCGCCGACTCCCAGAGCAATCGTCAGGCCAACAATCAGGTACGCACCCGCTCGTTGCGAGATCAACAATTCCTCGATTCGCACAGGAGTATAACCGCAACAATGCCAGGGGCGATCCTTTTTCCTCACTTAGAATCGAAAGCTGAGAGCGTCCTCAGTGTGCGGCGGGTTCGGCGGCGGGATGCAGGCCGTGCTGAGGCACCTCGTGAATGCCGCGGGCAGGCGGCTCGATGCGCTGGCGGTAGAAATGGTCGAGGGGGATGCGGCCCTTGCCAATGGCGTAGCCCTTTTCAATGGCTTTGGTGACGTAGGTTTTGGCCAGCGCGGCAGCTTCGAAGAGCGAACGGCCGGAGGCGAGCTGCGCAGTAAGCGCAGAAGAGAAGGCACAGCCGGTGCCGTGGGTGTTTTCGACTTTCACCTTGTCGGCGGCAAGGTGAGTCATTTCCCCGCTTTCAAAGAGAATGTCCACAGCGCGCTCCAGGTGCCCGCCCTTCACAATCACTGCGCGTGCGCCCATCTCCACCAGCTTGCGCGCGGCCGTCTCCATGTCCGCTGGCTCCTTGATGGTTAGTCCCGTCAAGACTTCGGCCTCGGGGATGTTGGGCGTGATCACGTTGACGCGCTTGAGCAATTCGGTGGCGACGAATTTGATTCCGCCGGCGTCCAGAAGCTCTGCGCCGCTGGAGGATTTAATCACGGGGTCGAGAACGATATGGGCGAACTTGTTGGCGTCAAGGAATTCCGCGACGGCAGCGGCGTTGCCGCGGTTGCCGAGCATGCCGATCTTCACGGCCGCGATGTTGCAATCCTTGGCGAGCGCTTCGAGTTGCGCCCGAAGCTCCGCGCTGGGAGTGTTGTGAACGGTTTCCACTCCCTGGGTGTTCTGGACCGTGAGCGAGGTGACTGCGGCGGTCCCGTAGCAGCCGTGGGCGGCGAAAGTTTTTAAGTCGGCGGCCGTACCGGCGCCGCACGATGGATCGAATCCCGCGATCGTCAGGAGAATCGGCGGAGCGCCATGTCCATTGTGCCCATTGGTCATCGTTCTTTCTTCTTTCCCATCGAACTTCTTTCCGCCTTCATCTCTGTGGCGACGGCTTCATGCTGCTCTCTTGCTTAGATTCGCGTGGGAGGCGGCGCGGTTTACCGCGCTTCGCAAAATCGTTGGCTCCAAGCGAAAATTGCCGGCTGCGTCCATGTCCGCTGGAGGATTGTTCTCCTGCGGCTTCGGAACACGCCGGCAACTGCGAATGTACGCGCAGATT
>QHYL01000310.1 GCA_003224105.1 Acidobacteriota bacterium
CTTCCGGCGTGAACGACGGCGCCTGCGCCTTGCTCCTGGCCTCGGAAGCCGCCGTGAAACGTCACGGGCTCTCGCCCAAGGCTCGCGTCGTTGCCGCGGCCGCTGCAGGCGTGGCTCCGCGCGTGATGGGTATGGGGCCTGCCCCGGCCACGCGCAAAGTCCTCGCGAAAGCGGGTCTGCAGCTCTCGCAAATGGATGTCCTCGAACTCAACGAAGCTTTCGCCTCCCAAGCCCTCGCCGTCCTCCGCGACTTAGGGGTCGCCGACGATGCGCCGCACGTTAACCCGAATGGCGGCGCCATCGCCATCGGCCATCCTCTCGGCGCCAGCGGCGCGCGCCTCGTCACCACCGCCCTCTATCAGCTCCTTCGCTTGAACGGACGCTACGCCCTCTGCGCCATGTGCATCGGCGTCGGCCAGGGCATCGCCCTCATCCTCGAACGCGTACGAGAATCAACTTAAGCGATTGTGTGGAAACGTCGAGCAGCGTACCATTCACGACGTTCTCGCGATCGCTGCTGCAATGGACGACAATTTCTAAGGGGAAGAAAAATGTCTCGATTCCTGCTCTTAATCTCGTTCTTTAGTTTGCTGCTGGTAGCTGTTCCCGCAAAAGCGCAGTTGGTGGATGAATTCAATCCGCAAAAATCCAATTGCTGCCTGGCGGGCATGGCCAAATCCCTCGCCGATCAGCTCCAGGACTGGAACCAGCTTGGCCGCTACCACGCCGCGGACGAAAACTTGAAGAAGCAGCCCGCCGAACCCCGCGTCGTCTTTATGGGAGACTCCATCACCGACATGTGGAAACTCGATCAGTCCTTCCCCTCCAGGCCCTACGTCAACCGGGGCATTAGCGGCCAAACTACGGCGCAGATGCTCGTGCGCATATATCCGGACGTCATTGATTTGAAGCCGGCCGCCGTCGTAATTCTGGCCGGAACTAACGACATCGCGCGCAACACAGGCCCGGAAACCGCAACGATGGTGGAAGAAAATCTCATGGCCATGACTGAGCTCGCCCAAAAGCACGGCATCAAAGTCATCCTTTGCTCGCTGACACCCATAAGCGATTACGCCGAAGCGCCGCCTAACGCGGACAACCCTCCGCCGCCAGGTGCTCCTGGCCCCAAGCTGGTACAGAGCGCCCGGCGCCCTCCCGCTCAAATTCTGGAGCTGAATACCTGGATCAAAAAGTATGCGGCCGGCGTCGGCGCCGTTTACGCCGATTATTTTTCGGCAGTTGTGGATGGCAATGGCATGCTAAAGGACGGACTTTCCGGCGACGGTCTCCACCCAAACAAACAAGGCTACGCGCTGATGGCTCCTGTAGCTCAGGCCGCAATTGAGAATGCGCTGAAATAGGCGGATTTCTCAATCATCTTTCCCGTTTTTCGATGCCGGCAGTCTTTCGAACACCCGCGCCACCATGCGGTCGCACCGCGCACCCAAAAACGGGAACGCATTCTTCGCCGTGGCCCCCACACGCGCAAACAACTCCCTCCGCACCATCGCGCGCCCGCGATGCAGCCGCACTTTGACGTTCTCTTCGCTGAGGCTCAGCGCCGCCGCCGTTTCTGAAGTGCTCATCTCTTCCACGTCCCGCATGATCAACACCGTTCGGTATTGCTCCGGCAGAGCGAGCACTGCTTCCTCCAGCATGCCGCTGAGTTCCGCTTTGGATACAGTCTGTTCCGGATCGAGAGCCGGGCTCACTGGATTCACGGAAATTTCTCCCTCATCCTGATTGGTATCGAGCTGTTGAATGCGCTCCCGTTTTCGCAGCCGCGCGAGCGCTTCATGCACCGCGATTCGCGTGAGCCATGTCGAAAAAGCCGCACGCCCCTCGAATTGGCTCAAATGCTCGTACGCGCGGACGTACGCGTCTTGAATAACGTCTTCCGTCTCGGCGGCATCGCGCAAAATGGAAATCACTACACGGTAGAGCCTCTGGTTGTACCGGCGCATGATGATTTCATATAACTCGACTTCCCCGCTCATCACGCGGCCCACCACTTGCTCGTCGGTCCAGCCTTCTACGCGCGCCTTCTCCAGGATCTCCATATCTTCCCCAGAATACAGAGTTTGCAGCCCGCAAAGGGTTACAATGATTGTTGTTAGGATTCTCCCCCGGTACTAGCCCTCCCCGACCCAACCCGGCGAGCCTGTAACTAAACGCCCGCTCGTTACTCTTTCTTTTCGGAGGGCGTCATGAAAGAGTTCGATTCCCGCTTGAATTCCGCCTGGTGGGCGCTCCGCATTGCCCTTGGCGTTGGCCCGATCATCGCTGGCGTGGACAAATACTTCAACAAACTGACCGACTGGAGCATGTACCTCAGTCCCATCGCAACCAGAATCATTCCCGTGCAAGCAACAACGTTCATGCGTATCGTCGGCGTCGTCGAAATCATCGCCGGAATCATCGTTCTGACTCGTTGGACGAAAATCGGCAGTTACATCGTCGGCCTATGGCTATTAGCCATTGCCGCCAACTTGCTCACCACTGGGATGTTTTATGACCTCGCTGTGCGCGACGTCGAAATTGCCATCAGCGCCTTTGCGCTCTCCCAGCTTAGCTCTGTTCGCGAACAAGTTGCGCCACCTGCGGGAGCAACGCAAGGAGGCTCATAAAAATGTTCCTCCGAGTCTTTCGTCCGGCCCATGAATATAAACCCGGCTTTCTCAAAACCCGGCCATTTCTGAATGTTGTCCATGCGATTCAAGTCTACCAAGGAGAGAAAACAATGAAAAAACTCGGTTATCTCGCTCTGCTGGGGCTATTCGCGCTCCCAGCGTTCGCTGCAACGGAGACCTTCACGGACGTTCCCGTTGTGGACTCGAATTGTTCCAAGAAAGTCGCCGACAACCCCGACAGCCATCCGCGCGCCTGCGCCCTCAAATGCGAGGCCAGCGGATTCGGCATCATCACCAGTGATAAGAAGTTCTTGAAGTTCGACGCCGAAGGAAACAAGCAAATTGTCGCAGCCCTCAAGGCTTCCACCAAAAAGGACCACCTCCGCGCGGACGTTACCGGCGATGTCGAGGGTGACAGCATAAAGGTCACCTCCGTCACGCTGAAGTAAGTAGCGCGGCAAACGCGGCCTGCCGGTCCGCAAGAAAAACTTGCCTGGATCCCCTGGGGCAGCCTAATCTGCTCGGGCGCATGTGGCTTGCACGCAAGCCCATCGCGCCCGAATTCGCAGTCTTGCTAAACCAGGAAGGCCCAGCCGTGCAATACAACGCAGTTGCTGGCAATCCTTTCGCGGTCCTGACGGCCATCGTGGCCCCGGCGATCCTCACGAACGCCTCATCGGTCTTGGCGCTGGGCACGAGTAACCGCCTCGCGCGCGTCGTAGATCGGACCCGCATAGTGGCTGCGCAATTGGCTTCTTTCGAGCCGGGCACTGCGGACCATCAAATCTGGTCTGCCCAGTTGGCGCCCTTGCACATCCGGTCTCAGTTGCTCGTGAGGGCGCTGCGCTTTTTCTACGCCGGACTCGGCCTGTTCGCGGCCTCTGCGCTTGTCTCTGTCGGCGGTTCCCTTGTTGCTTACTATGGCCGGCCCGTTCTCTTCCACGCCGCCGCCGCCCTGGCAATTCTCACCGGCGCGTCCGCGGTCTTCGGTTTGTGCGCCGGCTGTGTGCTCATGGTTCGCGAAACGCAACTCGCCGTAAAATACCTCGAGGAGGAAGCAAAAACGCAAGCGGCCCTGCACCGCCCGCCGCGACCTCCGCGCTAGCGGCAAAATTCCTGAAGGAGAATCTCACCTCTCATGCCCTTTGCCAAATCAGCTAACGCCCAAATCTATTATTCTCTCGAAGGCCAGTCCCACAACTCTCCCCTCGTTCTTTCGAATTCCCTAGGCGCCGATCTCTCCATGTGGTATTTGCAAATGCCGCGATTTCTCAAGTCTTTCCGCGTCCTGCGTTCCGACACGCGCGGCCATGGAAAATCCTCTGTCACGCCTGCCCCTTATTCCATCCAGAAACTCGCTAATGACGTTCTCGCCCTCGCCGACGCGCTGCAACTCGAACACTTCCACTTCTGCGGCCTCTCCATGGGCGGCCAAATCGGTATGTGGCTCGCCGCGAACGCCCCCCAGCGTCTGAACAAGGTCGTCCTTTGTAGCACTGCTGCCAAAATCGGCACGCCCGAAATGTGGAACGCCCGCGTCGCCAACGTCCTCAAAGAGGGAATGAAGAACGTCGCCGCCGCAGCCATCGAGCGCTGGTTCACTCCCGCCTTTCGCGCCACGCATCCACCGGTTGTAGAAATAATCCACAAAATTCTAGAAGCCACCAGCCCCGAAGGCTACGCCGCTTGCTGCGCCGGCCTGCGCGATTTCGATTTCCGCGAAAACCTAAACAACATTCGCACTCCAACTCTTGTCATCTCTGGAACACACGACGGAGCCACCACGCCCGCCGACGGCCAGTTTCTTGCAAACCACATTGCCGGCGCCCATTATGTCGAGCTGAATGGCGCGCATCTCTCAAACATTGAAGATGCGGAGCGCTTCACCCACGAAGTTCTCCGCTTCTTGAACTCTTAGCCCTTTGGACTTGCACTCTTGGAGTTTGCACACTAGCCGCTCTATAGCATCGTTTTTTGTTGTCATCTTTCCCATCTCGTCCTATAACAGTGGTGAGAGAGCTGGGCTATAGCACTTTGCCGCTGCTGGTCCTGATACGGAGGCCGATTGCAGCCGATGCGGACGGCCCCTGGAAGCAACCTCCAGATTGTAGGTGTTGCGTATTTACACGATAAAATATCGTTCATTCTCAACAGGTGCACCCGAATGCCTTCTAGTAAAAAAAATCTCGTTGTGCCTGGGCGGCTTTCTGAGCGGATCCCCGGTCAGCTCCCCGCTTATCAGCGCATTCAAAGCGTCATCCGCAAACGCATTGATTCCGGGCAACTTCAGCCCGGCGACGCTGTCCCATCCGAGCGCGACCTCGCCAAAACGCATCACGTCAGTCTCATGACCGCGCGTCACGCCCTTGCCTTTCTGGAACGCGAGGGCCTCGTTGAGCGCCGCCGCGGCATCGGCACCTTCGTGGCCCAGCCCAAAATCCACTTCAACAAATTGATGAGCTATACGGAACAAATGTCCGCGCGGACGCTCACCGCCGGCGCCAGAGTCCTCTTCGCCAAAATCGTTAACGACGAAAACGAAGCCGCCGCGCGCCTTTCGCTTCCCCCCGACAGCAACATCCTAAAACTCGAACGTCTCCGCCACGCCGCCGGCGAGCCGTTCGCTCTCGAAACCTGCTATCTGAACTCTGCCGAATTTTCCGGTTTGATCGAAGCTCCCATCGCCCGCGAATCTCTCTTCGCCATTCTCGAGCGCGACTTCAAAGTCGAACTCGGCTACGCCGACGAAGAGGTGGACGCCACCGCCGCCGACCCGCGTATCGCCGAGCTTCTCGCGATTCCGCGCCGTGAGCCGCTCTTGCGCATTCGCCAGGTCATCTATTCCACGAAAGGCAAAGCCATCATGTATGTGCTGGGCTTTTACCGTTCTGACCGGCACAATCTGGTGATTCGCCGTTTTCGATGATCGGTGTCATCAAGTCTCATCCTTGCGTGAACGGTTCGGCTCCTGAGCGTTAGCGAATTCCGAAAGGGCTGCGCATGCTGGTCATCCTGAAGCGCGACAACGAAGAAGTGAACGAGCAGGCCGCGCAGCTTATCGCCGGCGCCGTCAAGAAAAAGCCTGCGCTCACTCTCGGCCTCGCCACCGGCAACACCATGGTTGGCCTCTACAAGCATCTCGTCCGCTTGCATCAGGCCAGCTCTCTCGATTTCTCTTACGTCACTACCTTCAATCTCGACGAATACCTCGGCCTGCCCGCCGCGCATCCCCAGAGCTTCCGCCACTTCATGCAAGAAAACTTCTTCCGCCACGTGAACGTGCCCGCGCGCAACATTCACATCCCGGATGGCAGCATGCGGGGCGATTACGACGCTTACTGCGCGTCCTACGAGCAGGCAATCCGCGCTGCCGGCGGGATCGACCTGCAGCTCCTTGGCATCGGCCGCAACGGCCACATCGGCTTCAACGAACCTACTTCCAGCCTGGCGTCCCGCACGCGGCTCAAAGTCCTAAGCCGAGAAACGCTCGACGACAACGCCAAATTCTTTGGCTCCGGCGAAGAAAGCCCGCGCTGCGCCATCACCATGGGCATTGGCACGATTCTCGAAGCACGCAAGATTCTTCTGCTCGCCACCGGCGCCTCCAAAGCCTCCGCCGTCGCCAAATCCATTGAAGGCCCCATCACCTGCGCCGTCTCCGCTTCCGCACTGCAGCTCCATCCCGACGTGACATTCCTGCTCGACGAACCCGCCGCCTCGCAACTCACCCAGCGCGACTACTACAATCGCGTGCTCGAAATGACCGCCCGCCTTACTCCCGACCGCCTCTCCTGAAGGTCGAATTGAAACTCGAAAATCGAAAATAGAGAGTCTGCCGAGTTTCGCATTTCGAGCTTCGAAATCTGAGAGATCCATGCTCCAATCTCTCACAGCCCCGGATGCGTTTCCGCCGTGGGCGCCCTTGCCGAATTTCGCGCTTCGAATTCGAGTTTCGAGCTTCGGAATCTCCAGTGTCCTTTTTTCGACTTTCGATTCCTTTTCGGCCCTCTACCTCCGCTAAAATAAACACGTGCAACCGGTCGCCAAAAAAGCTCCTGCTCCGAGCCTCTTCCCCATGGTCGTCAAGCTCGCCGGGCGGCCGTGCCTCGTCGTCGGCGCGGGAGCCGTTGCCGAGGGCAAAATCTCCGGTCTGCTCGACGCCGCAGCCAAAGTTCGCGTCGTAGCCCCCGAAGCCAGCGAACAAGTGCGCGCCTGGGCTGCAGCCGGACAAATCCAATGGGTCGCGCGTCCTTGCGAGCCCACCGACCTCGAAGGCATGTTCCTCGTCGTCGCCGCAACAGATTCGCACGAATTACACGAAAACATCCACGCCGAGGCTCGCCGCCGCGGCATCCTCTGCAACGTCGTGGACGTTCCTGAGCTTTGCGACTTCTACTACCCTGCCGTGGCGCAACGCGGCGCGCTCCAAATCGCCGTGTCCACTTCCGGCCAGAGCCCCGCCCTGGCCCAGCGCCTCCGCAAAGAACTCGAAGAGCAGTTCGGCCCCGAATACGAAGTCTGGCTCCAGCAACTCGGCGAGGAGCGCGAAAAACTCTTCACCGCCAACATGGATCCCGAGGAGCGCAAGCGCCTCCTCCACGATCTCGCCAGCGCCGACGCTTTCAAATCCTTCCTCCGCAAACACAAATCCAGGCGCGCCAAGAAATGACGCCGCGCGCCGCGCACCCTCCGCGATTCCCCCTGGGAGCATCAAAGGCAATGGCAGGGTTCACCGCGCCATCGGGCTACGGGCTTCCCTGCGACATCGAAGGCGATGCCATCTCGCAAAATAGCCAAAAGTGCCGGATATTTCACAACAATGCCAAAATTAGGGTAAACACCGGATTGCATTTTCAATTGATAAGGTTTTAGGTGTTATCAGCTTTTGACATTGAGACCGCAGAAAGCAAGGTTGGTTTCCCTGTAAAGAGCCCGCCCTCAGAAATAGGCCAGCACGATGGATGGCCGCAAAGAAAAACGAATTTCCCGAACGCTTCGAGTTTTGTTATCGAGTGGCGGGCAACCAGTGGTCGCCGAATATGCCTCGACGGAAAACGTCAGTTCCTCCGGAGCGCGCGTCCGCACCGACCGGCCGTGGAGGCCCGATTCCCGCGTGGTGATTAAATCCTCGCAGGGCGATCTGTGGGCGCGTGCCCGCGTCGTCTACTGCCAGACGGTCCAATCCAAAACGCTCCAGTCCAGGATGTTCGTCCTCGGGCTCGAGTTTCTCGCCCTCACCGGCGATTGGATGCTGCGAGCCTGATCCGCTGGCGCGCTTTTTTGCGTGTACGCGATTAGCTCTGCCCTCTCCTATCCCCTGCCAAATCAAACATACTAGCCTGTGGACTTAAAAGAATGATAAAGTTGTGCTGTATGTGTACTTGATACTTAGACATCCAACCCGTTTATCCCGAGCGGCCGGACAAGCCCCGAGGGGTCACGTCACGCCACGCCTTCCGTCAGGAACCTCCTAAGTCTCCGTCCTTCCAGTGTTCTCCGTGTCCCGTGTCCGCTGTGCTCTGTACCTTTGGCTTCTCAGCGGGCGCGACTATCGAAAATTTCGATGCATGCGATGCAATCTTCCGGGGAATCCGGCCTCCAACCGGGTGGTAGGCTGCTTATGAACCTTCGGCGGAGGCTGGGCATCCAACAAAGGCCTAGCCTCCAAGCCAAGGAAGCCGCCGGAGATTCTAATGGTCGGCGGCGGAAACCAGGCCATGAAGACACCAATACGAAAAGGAAGAGTGTACTTAATGGGAGCAGGCCCGGGGAATCCGGAGCTGCTGACCCTTCAGGCTGCACAAATTTTGAAGAGCGCCGAGGTCGTGTTGCACGACCATTTGGTGCCGCAGCAAATTTTGGACTTAATTCCCCCGTGGACGCAAGTGCGCAATGTGGGAAAGCGGTGCGGGCAAGCGGGAATCTCGCAGGACCAAATTCATGCCCTGCTGATCGCTGCGGCGCGCGAGGGCAAGCAGGTGGTGCGGCTGAAGGGCGGTGACCCTCTGCTGTTTGGGCGCGTGGGCGAAGAAATGGAAGCGCTGGCGCGCGCTGGAGTCGAATTTGAAGTGATTCCCGGAGTGACGTCGGCGATGGGTGCGGCGGCGGCAGCGAAAATTCCGCTGACGGACCGGAGATACTCCTCCAAGGTCGTTTTCTTGAGTCACCACATGGCGGGAAATGTGTCGCCGGAATGGCATGACGTGGCGTTGAAAGACGCGACGTATGCCGTGTACATGCCGGGGAAAAACTACGGCGAGATAGCCGCGAAGCTGATGGATAGCGGGCTGGACACTGCGACGCCGTGCGTGATTGTGGCGAACGCTACGCAAGCCGGGCAGCAGGTTCACCGCACCACGTTGCAAGAGTTGGCGCTGGAAGACCGGCTGCCCGCTCCTTCCCTGCTGATCATCGGCGAGGTGGCGAAACCGCTGCCGGCCGCGGAAAAACAAAAGGATGATTGGGAATGGGAAACGCCCGCCAAGACAAACGAGTTGGTTTTGGAGTTGGGCGAGGCGCGGACCGAAGAAGAAAGTCCGTACACTCGCACCGCGCGAGCAGGCTCAAGCTGAGGCGATTCCTTGACGTTTCTTGCTCAAGAGAGCCGCCGCTCGCTCCGCAGTTTCCTTCACGAGGAAACCCATCTTCGGGTGCGATGGCTCGAGATCAGGCTGAATTCTCTTTCGCTGTAATTCTTCGGACGTAGTTGGGCCAATCGAAGCAACGATGGTGCGGCGCAGCCCTCGGCGCATAGCGTCTTCCAGTTTCATTTCGGCGGCAACTTGGAAAAGATGCGCCACTTGGATTCCTGTAGTGAAAAGAACGGCGTCGAACTTTCCCGCGGCAAGCTCGCGGATCGCGGATTGCAACGGCGCAACATCCTCCGGCAAAGCCCACTGATAGACGGGAACACGGGTCACAATCCAGCCGCGTTCGGTGAGTCCAGCGATCAATTCAGGATTGGAAACGCCGTATTCCTGAAGAGCGACGCGCGCGCCGCGAAGATGAAATTCCGGAGAGGATTTCGCCGCATCATCGAGAGCCTGGAGAAGTTCACGCCAGGTGTTGGGCTCGGGAACGTTGAACGCGGGAGTGACGCCGAGTTCGCGCAAAACGGCAATGGGCTTGGGGCCGCGAGGAATGACTTTTGTGTGCTTCAACGCGGTAATCAAGTCGTCGCGGGAATATTTTGTTTCGGCAACGCTCAGGACGGCACGCGTTCCGACGCCGGTTAGAAAAATGACGACGTCAAATTTGCCGGCGAGAAGCGCTTCGGCGAAGGACAGCGCTTCGATGTTCGTCTCGAGCGGAACTTCGCGCATAGCCGGAGCGACAACCGGCTCCCCGCCGTAGTTGGAGATGAGTTTAGCGAGTTCGGCAGCGCGGCGACTCTCCAGCGCCAGGACTCGCAGGCCAGCGAAGTCACTCATGACATACGATTGTTAAACAGAATGAAGGACGGCGCTAGCGAGAAATCGCAAGAGAACGCGCGTATTCACGATGCAAGGCATCAGCAAAACGAATCGCCTTTTTAAGCCTTATGACGGGCTCCCGCTCGCCGATCGATCCAGGTAATGGTTTTCGCTCATTTCGCGGAGGCGGGCGGCGGCCGATTCGGGCGTAAGGTCGCGCTGCGGAGAGGCGAGGAGCTCGTAGCCGACCATAAATTTGCGAACAGTGGCAGAGCGCAGCAGCGGCGGGAAGTAATGCGCGTGCAGGTGCCAGCCTTCATGGGGCTGACCGTCGGTCGGCCGCTGATGAAAACCCATCGAATACGGAAAAGCGGTCTCGAACAAATTGTCGTACCGAATGGTGATGCGCCGAAGGATGTCGCCGAGAAGGCCGCGCTCTTCTTCCTTTAGCTGGTCGAGGGAGGTGGCGTGGCGTTTGCTCAAGACGAGGGTCTCGAACGGCCAGACCGCCCAGAAAGGAACGACCACGGCGAATGCATCGTTCTGACAAACGATGCGCTCGCTGCGGAGCAATTCTAGCTGCAAGTAGTCGCACAAGAGACAGGAATGTTTTTCGGCGCGATAGGAGCGGAGGGATTCATCCTCGCGGGCCGGGAGATTCGGCAGTGTGGCGTTCGCCCAAATCTGGCAATGCGGATGCGGGTTGCTTGCGCCCATAAGTTCGCCGCGGTTTTCAAAGATTTGCACGTGACGAACCCAGGGGATTTGCGCGAGGGAAGAAAACTGCCCGATCCAGGCGTCAATCACGCCGCGCAATTCCTTAGCGTTCATTCGCGGAATGGTCAGATCGTGACGCGGAGAGAAACACAAGACGCGGCAGATGCCGCGGTCGGTCTGGGCGACAAGCAAGCCATTTTGCCCGTTTTGCAGCCGCTCAACTTCGGGCAGCAACGCGGGAAAATCGTTGTCGAACGCGTAAGTTGCGGTGTAGGGCGGCGTTTGCTTGCCGCCAGCGCGCTTGTTCCCCGGGCACAGATAGCAGTTGGGATCGTAAGCGACAGAAGGCGGCGACGGGGGTTGCTCGATTTTTCCTTGCCAGGGGCGCTCGGTGCGCTGTGGAGAGACAAGGACCCACTCCCGCAGGAGCGGGTTGAAGCGTTTGTGAGGAGTGGAAAGGAGCTTTTCAAAGTTCATGATGATCGAAGTTCATGACCTCGCTTCGCTCGGAATGACAATTCTTGCGTTCAGGAACCTTATCATTGGGCGCTTTCCCTTGAGCTGACATCTACCTGTTGGACGCCGTCGGCGGCGGGAGAAACGTAAATTTCCGGGTTGAGCCCCGTTTGGGCACGATACTTTGCCGCGACGTTTTCTTTGAACACTTCGACAGCGCTGGATTCGACTAAATTGATTGTGCATCCGCCAAATCCACCACCGGTCATGCGAGCGCCAACCACGCCCGGCTGCGCGGAGGCGATCTCCACCAGGAGGTCGAGTTCCTTGCAGCTGACTTCGTAGTCGTCGCGCAGGCTGCGATGTGACTCGCGCATCAGCCGGCCAAACTCACGGAGGTTGTGCGTGTCCAGCGCGCGGATAGCTTCCTGCGTGCGTTCGTTTTCGGTAACGACATGGCGGCAACGGGAGTACACCGTTGGATTCAGAAGCGAGCAATGGTTTTCCAATTGAGCGATGGTTACGTCACGGAGGGCGCGAATCTGGGGCAAAACCACGCGCAAGGCACGAACGCCTTCTTCGCACTCGGCGCGACGCCGATTGTATTCGCCGGACGCAAGCTCGTGTTTCACCATCGTGTTGCAAATTACGAGTTGGACGCCTGCGGGCAACTGCGCCGTCTGAGAGTCCAGCGACCGGCAATCGAGCAATAAAGCAAAAGAGGCTTTTCCATGGCACGCGATGAACTGGTCCATGATGCCACAGCGCGCGCCGACAAATTCGTTTTCGGCTTTCTGGCAAAGCAGCGCCAACTCTGTACGCTTGACAGTGCAGCCGCTTTGGCACAACAGAGCAAAACCGACCCCGACTTCGATGGCGGCTGAGGAACTCAAGCCTGCGCCGAGAGGCACGTCACCGCTGATCAGAAGATTTGCGCCGTTCAGGCGCTTCCCCGCACTCTGAAGCGCCCAAGCAACGCCTAAAGGATAGTTGGCCCAGTGGTTTTTGCCAGCGGCGGAAATAGAATCGAGATTTGCCTCGACGGTTTCGTTGAAATTCTCGGAATGGATCAGCAGCTTCTTGTCGGAGCGCGGAGCCGCAGCGACCCAGCAGTAGAACTGGATGGCAGCAGGAAGGACAAAGCCGTCGTTGTAGTCGGTGTGCTCCCCGATGAGGTTTACCCGGCCCGGCGCACGATAGATGGCGGCAGCCGTTCCGAAACGCGCGCGAAACTTTTCCTGAAGGTGAGTAGGATCTCTCAACGTTCGTATTATTTCAGATTTGCTTTGGGCGACGGCGAAGAATTTGCGGCCGCTGAAGTGGAAAAATCAGCAACGCCGATGCGAATTATGGTGTCTCGGGTCGTAATGCTTTCGGGCTTCTCCGTCCAGATGCCGTAAACGCGGCCATTCATGGCGGCCAGGCCATTGTAATCGCCGATAAAGCCGCCTTTGGCATTGAAAGGTTGATCGGTCCAGGAGTAATTCTGAAAAGACTGGCCGCCATCGGTGGAACGCGCAAGAACCACTGTTTGCGCGCGGTTTCTCGGATCGCCGCGCCGATCGTAAAAGATGACGTTTACAGAGCCGTCGGCAGGGTCCACGGCCATCCACTGAAAAAAGTGTTCGGCGCCATTGTGGATAGGATCGGTATTTATTTTTGCAGCCGGAGACCACGTGGCGCCAAAATCCTTCGACGAGGAACAGAAGACGTCGATTTCGCCATTGCGGTAATCAGCCCAAGCGACATAGAGGCGCCCACCTTTCAGGCCGCCGCGGGGGTCGATGGCGATTTGCGGGAATCCGTTGGCGCGTGCAACGGCGTCAACGCTGAACATGATCGGCGCGGTGTTAATGACGTTGCGCGTGGGAGCGAAAGTGAGGCCGCCATCGGAAGAAATAGTGAAAACGAGATGATTGCCGTCGCTCCAAACGGCGTAAAGCGCGCTGTCCGGCCCGACCGCTCCCGCAAAGCCTTCGACCGCCCCATTGTCGTCGCGAGGGAGGCCGCGCACGTTATCAATTTCGATGGGCTTCGACCAGGTTTTGCCATGATCGGTGGAACGGACTAGCAAGATTTGCGAATCGGCGATAGTCCAGCGCGTCCAGCCAATATAGAGGTTGCCCGCAAACGGACCGTGACTGTTGTCCGCGACGAGGTAGGGCTTGTCTTCCCACGGAACATCCTTTCCATCCGGCGTTTTGTCGGGCTGCTCGGTAGCGGCAATGTCTTTGGCCTCCCAAGTCATGCCCCCATCGAGAGAGCGGCGTACGTAAATCCCATTGCGTGAGGAGTTGTGGCCCCAATAGCTGTATGTGCCGAGCTTGTCGAATGCGATGTAGCAGATGAAAGCGTGGCCTTGATTGTCGTAAGTTGCCGAAACATCGCCAGAGACGCGATAGTCAGGAGGCTCGACGCCCGTGGCGATTTGCCAAGTGCGGCCAGCATCGAAGGAATACGCGGCGTGCGCGTTGTCCTGATAGACCGCGACGACTTGCTGAGAATTATTAGGATTGATGGCGATGCCGGGCTCGGTGAAGTATCCGGGCTGCGGAGTGAGAGTGATGACGTTGGAGTTGGGAGCTTTGGGTGGAAGCTGCGCGGAAACGATTGACGGAATTGCGATGAGCGCGGCGACCAAGAGAACTGCGCGAACGGCTTGTCGTGTATTCACGGGCGTGTCCTTAGAACTTTTCATCGAGGGCGCGCGGGAGGAGCTTCGCGCTCTTCGTGGATGGCAAAGCCGGGCGGCGGAGTGACGCCGAGAAGATGTTGCACGAAATAATCCCAGCGGCGACGGATTAAGTAGGGATTGCCGCCTTCTCCGTGATACATGTTGGGGACGATGAGCTGATCGAAATTCTTGTTGGCTTTGATGAGGGCATCAGTCAAGCGCATGGTTTCGACAACGTGGACGTTGTCGTCAATGTCGCCATGCTCGATGAGCAGGTGGCCTTTCAGACGGTCGGCCATCGTCACATTCGATTGCTCGGCATAATCGGGACCAACGGGATAGCCCTGATAGAGTTCGTTCCACCAGGCTTTGTCGAGCCGCGCGTCGTGATCGCCGGAAATGGAGACGCACACTTTGTAGAAATCCGGAAATTGCAGGATGGCGTGCGTGGAGCCGTAGCCGCCTGCTGACGTGCCGTAAATTCCGACACGGTCGATGTCCATGTAAGGGAACTTGGCGGCCATTTGCTTAATCACCTCGACGTGGTCCTCAAACGAACCGCCAAGGTTGTGATAGGAAAACTCGTGGAAGGCCCGAGAGCGGCCGGTGGTGCCGCGGCCATCCACCATGACGGTGATGAAACCGAGTTCAGCGATTTGCTGCTCGCCATTGCGGAGCGCCGCGCCGAAAGTTTTCGGAACGAAGAAGCCCTGCGGGCCGGTGTAAACCTGTTCGACGATGGGATATTTCTTGGAAAGATCGAAATTCGACGGCTTCCAGATGAGGCCGTAGAGATCAGTCGTGCCGTCCTTGGCTTTGCCGCGAAAGGGTTCAGGAGCTTTCCAGCCAGCCTTGGTGAGTTCGCTGACATCGGTTTGCTCAAGAGCGCGGACTTGCGAGCCGTCTTTGGTGCGCTTCAGCACAGAAACCGCAGGCAAGTCGGGCCGGGAAAAGTTGTCGACGAAGTAAGCTCGATCGGGAGAAACATTCACTGTGTGCGTGGCATTTTCCCGTGTGAGCAGCTTGAGTCCTTTGCCATCGAAACCGACGACGTAGAGATGCGTTTGATACGGGTCCTCGTCTTTTTCGCGGCCGTTGGCAAGAAAATAGATACGGCGAGCTTTTTCGTCCACATCGACAATTTGGCGCACAACCCACGGCCCCTGCGTCAGTTGGCCGCGCAATTCACCGGTTTTGAGACTTGAAAGGTAGAGATGGTTCCAGCCGTCGCGTTCGGACGTCCAGAGAACGTCGCCTGTCTCGTGCAGGATGCGGAAATGCGTCTCCCCGGGATCCACGTATTTTTCGCCTTTTTCACGCAGGACAATTCTTTGCTCGCCCGTGCCGGCGTCCACTTCGCGCAGTTCGATGGACTTCTCTCCGCGCTCGGACGCGTCGTAAGAGAACGCCTTGCTCTCCGCGTACCAGTCGAATCCAGGTCCGCCCTGGAATTGCATTTCGACAGGCGCGGTTTTCACTTCGATGCGTTTGCCGCTCTGGATTTCGAAAATGATGGGCTCTGCCTTTGGAAGGACTTCCCCCGGCAAAGGATATACGACTGTGTATTCCCTGGGGCGGAGTTGGTTCGGAGGAACGAATTGCAGATAGCTGAAGCGCCCGGCGTTGCGCGTGTCCATGCGGTAGGTGACGAGCTTGGATGAATCTGGTGACCAAAAAACTGCCGGCCGCTGCCGAATTTCCTGCGTTCCTTGCGCGACCATCGGCCGGAGGGACGGAATTTCAGTGGCGTAATCGTAGGAGGTTTCGCCATCGCGCGTCAGGCGGACGACTTCGCCGGTGGAAACGTCGCGCACATACAGGTCATGGTCCTTGACGTAGGCGACCCACTCTTTGTTTAACTCGGTGGCAGAGACTTCGCGCTTTAGCGCTTTGGAGAGCGATTCGGCGAGGCGCGCGTGATCAAACGCGGGGCCGGTCGTGTTCTGCTCGGCGTCGACGAGGATGAATTCCGTGGCCTTTGTTCCCTGCTTGCGATACCAGAAGCGGTTTTTCTTGGCGATCCAGCGCGGCGTCACATCGGCGACATAGATGCTATGACGCAGATTGCCCGCGAGAAATTGCTCGGCGCGCTGATAGTCCTCGCGTGTGCCCTGAGCCGAGGCTCGGCCAACAGGTACGCACAAAAAGACCAGCAGGAGAACTCGGCGCCACCGCAAAATCTTCATAAAGATTTCCCCTCCTGAGAAAGTTTCAAGGGCACCTGGATCTTGCTTACCCACCGCTCTCATCATCCTCATCGTCTTTTTGTGGAGGGCGAATAAAGGCGATCGGAGTGATTCCTTTATCGAGCAGAGCGCGGTTGAAGGCAGGCAGCTCTTTTTCGATGAGGTTCTGATAGCCGCTTTGCGCTTCGGCCAGGTCTTTTTCGATGGTCTCCAGAATTGCGGCGGCGGTGTCAGTGGGCGGATTATCCACTCCGCCGGCAACGTCGCCAGCGCCGGTACCGACTTCGCCATTCAGCCAAATCAGGTGAAGGTAGATTTTTTCAGGAATGGAATAGTATTTGTCGTCGCTCAGCGCGTCCGCTCGCGAGATGAATGCGTACTCGACGTCCTGCATCTTCTGATCCATGGCTTCGACGGCTTTGAGCAATTCGGGATCAGGATTGGCTTCGCCCTTTTCCTCCTTCGTTTCCTGAACGCCCTCTCTCTGCTCGTTCGGGATCGAAGGCGCGCTCTTGCGCCCGCCCAGCATGCGCGCAATCACATCGAGCTGCTTGCGCATCCACTCCAATTTGTTGGTGGCTTCGGAAGTTTTTGTAATGTCGTCGCGAATGCGCAGTTGCAGTTTGAATGCGGCGGCCAAATCCTCGCCGCCCGCGTGGACGTTTGGGTTCTTAACGATGGTCAGCGGTTGCGTGAAGCTTTGCCCGTCGACGATGAGGCGAACGCTGTATTTGCCGGGCAACGCCATGGGGCCGACTTCGGCTTCGCGAATACCCCAATGCAAAACCTGCCGTGAATCGCTGCCGCGGAAGCGGCGCTCTTCCCAAATGTGCGGATTTTCCGGAGGCGTGGTGCGCAGCGAGACGAGCCTCGGGGGATCATAAAGGAAATTCCATTCGGCACGGTTCATGCCGATTCGTCCCGGCTGCCCTTCGAGCTTGCGAACGACGGCGCCACTCGAATCGAGGATTTCGATTTTGGGCGGAGCTTTGGGCGCAACCTTCAGTGAGTACGTGATGGCCGCGCCGCCGTTGGGAAAAAGCCGGAATGTGTCGCGCAGAGCAAAGAGACGAACGGAGACATCGTCGGCTTTTTGGGCCATTTGTTCGAGCGGCGTGATGTCATCCAGAATATATATTCCGCGCCCGTAGGTGGAAACCACGAGATCGCGAAATTGTTTTTGCACGACGGCCCAGGTGAACGGCGCGTGCGGCAGGCCTGCGGTAAACGCGGTCCAGTGCGCGCCATCGTCGAGAGAATAGAAAAGGCCGTTTCCCGTGCCTGCAAAGAGCAAACCCTTCTGGTTGGGGTCTTCGGCGATGGTCTTCACATAGCCCAACGAATGTTTAGGCAAGCCCTCTGAGATTCTTGTCCATGTCTTGCCGAAATCGGTGGTCTTGAAGATGAAGGGATCGCGATTGTCCATCAGATGATAGTCAGCGGAAACGTAGGCTGTGCCTGCATCGAAGTGCGACGGCTCGATGCGCGTGACGGTGCCCCAAGGGGGAATATCCTTAATGTTTTTCGCGACGTTGGTCCAGTTGGCGCCGCCATCTTTCGTGTACCAGATGAGTCCATCGTTGGTGCCTGCCCAGATCAGGCCTTGCTGGATTTCTGAGGGCGCAATGGCGAAGACGACTTCACCGTAAAACTGGCCGAGATTGTCGCCGACGACTCCTCCAGAAGAGCCAAGGTACTTCGGATCCTGCGTGGAGAGATCCGGGCTGATGACCGACCAGCTTTGCCCGCCGTTGCTCGTTTTGAAAATGACCTGGCAGCCGTAGTAGACCGTGTTGTGGTCGAAAGGATCGATGGCCAGCGGCGGAGTCCAGTGGCAGCGATACTTCAACTGGTCCGGCGGTGAATCCAACGAGTGAATCCACGGACTTACGGAGCGCGCGCGCTTCGTCTTTGCGTCCCAGCGCGTGACTTCGTTTCCGTAGCAACTTGCCCAGACGATGTTTGGATCGGTCAGATCCGGCAGCGTGAAACCTGATTCGCAGCCGCCCATGCGGCGCTCCCAGCCGGTGTCCACGACGCGGCCGTATTCGAGCGGCGGAGCGACACTGGGGCCGCGCATGTTCGGGCCGTCCTGCATGTTGGTGTAGACGTAGTACGGAACTTGGTTGTCGACGGCGACGTGATACATCTGGCCGATGGGAAGCTGCACGCGATGGAAGCCGCGCCCGTGCACGGTGGTGATGTTCAGGCCGCCGTCGTCCGTTATGACGAAGCGGTCGGGATTTTGCGGATCAATCCAGATGTCGTGATTGTCGCCGCCCCATTGAACTTCTTTGAAAAGTTCGCCGCCGTCGAGCGATTCGAGAAAACTGCTGTTGGCTACGTAGACTTCGTTGTCGTTGCCGGTGGACACTGCGATTCGAATGTAATATCCCGCGCGGCCGATGAGCTGGCGCTGATAATTGATGGCTTGCCAGTTTTCTCCAGCGTTGTCGGAGCGCCAGAGCGCGCCCTGATCTTTAGTCTGAATTAATGCGAAGTAGCGGTCGGGATTGGTTGGAGCGATAGCCACGTCAATTTTGCCGAGAGGCGGTTTCGGCAGGCCGTGGCCTTCGAGCTTCGTCCATTTGGTACCGCCGTCTTTCGAAATATAGATGGCACTGCCGGGACCGCCGCTAAGTTCTCCCCAGGTGTGCATTTCTACTTGCCACATTCCGGCGAGAAGAATTCGAGGATTGTGCGGATCCATGGCCAGGCCGGAGCAGCCGGTGTTGGCGTCGGCGAAAAGCACGCGCTCCCAATGCTGGCCGCGGTCGGTGGTGCGATAAACGCCGCGCTCCTGTTGCGGACCAGTGGTGCGGCCAAGCGCGCACACGAACGCGATGTCGGGATTTGCGGGATGAACCAGGATTCTGCCTATGCGGCCGGTTTCGTCGAGGCCAAGGTGCGTCCAGTTTTTGCCTGAGTCGGTTGAGACGTAAACGCCATTGCCCATCACGTCGCTGTCGCGGATGGCCCAGGCTTCGCCCGTGCCCACGTAGATGACGCTGGGATCGGACGGAGCTACGGCAATGGCGCCAATCGCAGCAACCGGTTGCTTGTCAAAGATAGGATCCCAGCGATTGCCGCCGTCGGTGGTTTTCCAAATGCCGCCGGAAGCGGCGCCCGCGTAGTACGTGCTTGGGTCTCCAGGAACGCCGGCAATCGAGGCCACGCGGTTTCCAGCGCGGGGGCCGACAAATCGAAAGCGGAAGGTCTCTTCGTTGGCGCGCGGACCTGGTGGGCGTTGCGCGTAAGCAAATGAGCCGCAACTGGCGAGGGCCCCGAGAAAGAGACCTGCTTTGACGGACAAGCTACACATGGAAGTGGGGCGCATTTCGCCTTATCCCCTTTCGCTGGCAAAGAAGGTTTGTGCCGCTGGCATGCTACGCATTTATTCTCGACATAGAAACCGAATCCGATTTTAGGCCGCGCGCGAGTCTCACAGAATGCAAATACTCGCTCACGGCGCCAGCGTTACGGTCGCGACGGACATTCGGGGCAAGTCCAGCCGCACAGTTGAGCGTTCGATCTTCACCGGATGCGGCTTGGGCACGACGCGATCCGGCGCGTCAAAGCTGTTGCAGGCGTTCCAGTCAGCATCATG
>QHYL01000148.1 GCA_003224105.1 Acidobacteriota bacterium
CAGCAGCGGTGCATCGAACGGCGCGTTCGCCTACGGCAGCACAAGTGTTTTCCCCGCAAGTACCTTCCAATCCGCAAACTACTGGGTAGACGTCGTATTCAACACCACCATGCCATTGGCAATTGCAAGCACGACTTTGCCGAATGCCGTCGTCTCCTCACCCTACAGTCAGAACCTCAGCGCATCGGGAGGCGCCACTCCTTACATGTGGTCCCTGCAGTCGGGATCTCTGCCGCCGGGTCTGACTCTATCTTCGAGTGGATTGATCTCTGGCACACCCACACAGGCGGGAACATTTAACTTTACGGTCCAGGTAACGGATTCTAGCCAGCCCGCGCAATCGGCCAACGCGTCCGAGAGCATCACCGTCAACGCCTCCTGGAATTGCCCTTGCACACTGTGGCCTGGCACTGCTGTTCCCGCAAACCCTGATATTGGGCCTGACTCGCCCGTCGAGCTTGGTGTTTCTTTCCGTTCGGACGTGAACGGCTACATCATGGGCATTCGCTTCTATAAAAGCGCTGCCAACACGGGAACACACGTCGGCAATCTCTGGAGCAGCACCGGAACGCTGCTGGCCTCTGCTACTTTCACCAACGAAACGGCTTCCGGCTGGCAACAAGTCAATTTCGCGAATCCCGTGGCCATCACTGCGAACACATTGTACGTGGCATCGTACTTCAGCCCCGCTGGCCACTACAGCGCGGATTGGAGCTTTTTTGCGACCCTCGCCGCTGACAATGCTCCATTGCACGCGCCGACAGATGGACCAGGGAGTCCCAACGGCGTTTTCGCGTACGGCAACGCCAGCGCGTTTCCCTCGAACACGCATCAATCCGCAAACTATTGGGTGGGCGCCGTGTTTAATACCACTCCGCAATGAGGGCCGAAGCCGTTGATTTGGAAAGAATGACTTCGATTCCTGCTTGATCCCATTGCCTCGCTATGAACCTAAGAAAAGTCAGCGCCAACGCACTCTCGATTCTCTCGAGTGACGTGATGAACCGGGCCACGAGCTTCGTCCTCTACGCCCTGGTCGCACGCCACCTGGGAGCCCATGAATTTGGGCAGCTTACTCTGTCTTTCACGCTGTTCTACGCTTTCCAGGTGTTTGCCGTGGGTGGATTGAAGACCCTCCTCATCCGGCAAGTCGCGAAAGACCGCACACAAACTGCACGTTACTTCCTCAACGGTTGCGCTATTGTCATGCTCACTTCGATTGCCTCGATTGCCGCCGTATGGGCGTTCGTGTACTTGATGCACTATCCGCGCTCCACGACAATGGTGATCCTGCTGCTCTCCTTCGGTCTTCTTCCTTACACCTTCTCCGCCATCTGCGAGGGCATCTTTCAGGCCTGGGAGCAGATGCGTTACATCGCCTACGTAAATGTGCCCGTGAACATCGTGAAAGTCGTCGCTACTTTCCTGCTGCTTTCCGCGAACCGTGGCCTTTACACCGTGATCCTCGTCCTCCTCGGCTGTCTCTTGACTATCGCCGTCGCCGAGCTCTTTGTCGTGCTACGGCGATTCCCCGTGCGCGGTGCTTCGCTGGACTCCGGCTTTGCATGGGCCACGGCCTGTGCTGCTTCCACGTTTCTTGGAATTGACGGGACCACGGCGATCATGGCCAGCTTGAATGTCATCATGCTTTCCAAGCTCGCTGGCGAAACCGAAGTGGGTCTTTACAGTTCGGCGGCCCAGTTGTTGGTGCCCCTGCTGCTCGTCTATACGAGCATGGCGCAGAGCATCTTCCCAATGATGTGCAGAAAAATCGATCCCGGCTACCGCAGCCTGAAACAAATTGCCGAGCAAGCCATGGAACTGCTCATGGTGTTGGCTCTTCCCTCCGTGGCTGGACTTTATTTTCTCGGTGACCGCGTGCTCGCATTGCTCTATAAAAATCCGGCTTTTGTTCAAGCATTCCCCGCTTTGCGAATCATGACCTTTGTTTTGATCTTCCAGGTTTTCACCAGCGTGCTTGGGCAAGTGCTGGTGGCAAGCCACCGGGAAAAAATCACGCTGCGAATCGTCGTCGTCGATACCGTGGTCAACTTGCTGGTTGGATTCCCGCTGATCAGCTTGTTCGGTTTGCGCGGCGCGGCCATCGCGTGGTTCCTCACGCGCTTGGTGGATTGCATCCAACATTACATTCCGGCCGCGCATCTTCTCTCCGGGATTCCCGTGCTGCGGCTAGTCTGGAAGCCTGTCGTCGCGGCAGGATGCATGGCTCTTTATCTCGCGCTGCCCGCGGGACAAGTCAGCCTTCTCACTGGCGTTTCCGCCACCGTGATTTACGGTGTTGCTCTCCTCGGTCTGGCCGTGTGGGCATCCGGCGGATTGCACCAGTTTAAAGAAAAGTATCGCCCTCTCCTTTCGGAGTAGCGCGGAAACAATTCCAAGAACAAAGCAAATATGCTCTTCGATTCCACCGCTTATATTCTCTTTCTGATTTTCGCCGTGCTGCTTTACTGGCGCCTGCCATTTCGCAAGCAGAACTACATGTTGCTTGCGGCCAGCTATTTCTTTTACGGCTGGTGGGACTGGCGTTTCCTCTTTTTGATGGCCGGCTCGACCCTCGTGGATTATTTCGTCGCGCGCAAAATGGCCTCGGCTTCAGGCGAACGAACGCGCCGTTTCCTCCTCTATTTCTCGCTCATACTGAATGTTTCTTTCCTCGGAGTGTTCAAGTATTTCAATTTCTTTGTGGACTCCGCCGGGCATCTCGCGGCGCTTCTGGGATTAAAACAGATTCCAGTGAGCGTTTGGCGCATTCTCCTGCCGCCTGGCATTTCGTTTTACACCTTTCAGGAAGTCGCCTATATCGTGGACGTCTACCATCGGAAAGTCGAACCCGCGAAATCTCTTGTCGACTACGCTCTCTTCATCAGCCTGTTTCCACATTTAATCGCTGGGCCGATACAGCGCCCGTCGCACCTTCTGCCCCAGGTCCAGAAGGAACGCGCTTGGGACGGCGCTAAAGCCTTCGACGGACTCATCCTCATATTGGAAGGTCTTTTCCGCAAAGTGGTCATCGCGGACAATTGCGCGCTCATCGCCAATGCCATCTTTGCCGGCAGTTTTGGCGGCCCCAACACCATGACCGTGCTCCTCGGCACGTTCGCTTTCGCTTGGCAGATTTACGGAGACTTCAGCGGCTACAGCAGCATCGCCCGCGGCAGCGCGCAACTTCTTGGCTTTCACTTCATGGTGAATTTCCGCCAGCCCTATCTCGCCGAAAGCCTTCAGGATTTCTGGCGTCGCTGGCACATCAGCCTCAGCACCTGGCTCCGCGATTATCTCTACATTCCTCTTGGAGGCAATCGCCTCGGCAAAGTCCGTACCTACCTCAACCTCATGCTCACCATGTTGCTCGGCGGTCTCTGGCACGGTGCAAGCTGGACCTTCGTCGTTTGGGGCGGCATCCACGGCGTTGGACTCGCCGTCGAACGCTTTTTCGCGGGCAAGCGCGAAGTCGCAGCCACTCCAAGCTTCTTCGGGCGCTGGGCCCGCCGCATTTTTATCTTCAACCTCGTTTGTCTCGCATGGATCTTCTTCCGCATTCCATCCTTTAGCGGCGCCTGGGAGCAACTCGTTGGTCTGCTGAACTGGCAATGGAATCCCGCCTACATGACCGCCTTGGTGTTTTTGGCGGTTTATATCCTGTCGCTTTTTCTGCTCGACCTGCAGCTCGAAGCGTCGAACGGCGAGCATGTCTTCGCCACGTATCCGTATTCCTTGCGTGTGCTCACAGGAATCGGCTTCTGTGTACTGATTACACTCTTTGGAGCAAATCAGGAAAGTGCCTTCATCTATTTCCGCTTCTGAACAGCGAAAAGCCGCTCGCGCGATGACCTTCCTGCTCGCAGCGATGTTTCTCTATATCTGCGCGCTCGAAGTCACCACGCGCCTCGTTTTTCCCCGTATCAATCACATCTGGCGCATCCTTCAGGCGGATCATCTCACTGCCATTTCGCTCCATCCTTCGGAACAAAACGCCGCGACGTTGCTGATGGTGGGCAACTCCTATCTCGAAGTAGGAGTAAACCGCGACAACTTGCAGCGCGAAATTGCACCGGCATATTCCATTGCCTATCTCCCGATGTCAGGCACCAGTTACCTCGATTGGTATTTCGGTTTGCGCAAGCTGTTTGCCGAAGGTTCTCGCCCATCGGTTGTGGGAGTCTGTCTTTCCACCCGCGACTTGATCTCTGACACAACGTACGGTGGATCTTTCGCCCACATGCTGATGCTCCGAAGCGATCTTCTTCGCGTCAAAAAAGAAAGCCATCTCGACAACACCATGGCCAGCGACTACTTCCTTGACAGCCTGAGCAGTTGGATGGGCCATCGCGCGGAGACCCATAATTGGTTGCTTCGAAGGGTCGCGCCCGAAATCAACGATCTGGTTGCGTACCTTAAGCCAAAGAATCAGCCCTTGCCCCCCAGCGACGTGATCGTGGCGAAAGCGCTCCCGCGGCTCCGCATGCTGAACGAATTGTCCCAGCAAAATGGCGCGCGTTTTTTCCTGCTGGTTCCACCCACCATGGATGTGCAAGACGCCTCCAAAGAAATCCAGCAAGCCGCGGCCAAGGAAGGCATTCTCGTCTTGTTGCCTTTTCAGCACGCGGAATTGCCCGAAAGTGCGTTTTTGGACGGCGCGCACTTGAATCCGCAAGGTGCCGCGCTCTTCACCGAGAGATTGGGCCCCGCGCTCCT
>QHYL01000001.1 GCA_003224105.1 Acidobacteriota bacterium
AAGACGGACAAATCCAGCAAAGATTCAACCAACCAGGATTCGGCGACGAAGAATGCTCCCGATCAGCCCACGTGGGATCCCTTGCGCGCGGAAAAGGACATTGAAGTGGGCCAGCACTACATGCACATCGGAGATTACGACGCGGCCATCGACCGCTTTCAGGACGCCATTGACTCCAAGCCCGGTTATGCGATTCCCTTCCGCTACTTGGGTGAAGCGCAAGAAAAAAAGGGGCTGAAAAAGCAGGCCATCAAGTCGTACCAGCGGTATTTGGACCTATACCCGCACGCCGAGGACGGCGCAAAAATCAAAAAGAAACTCGAAAAACTCTACAAAGAAGTGGAGAAAGAAAAGGAGAAATAGCGGGCTTGGTGCCTTAGAACGCGGTGCGTCCTATCGGCCAGTAGATTAAATTAGAGGTACCCGGCCACCTAGCAGGTAAGCCACAATGGACGAAAAAAGACTTCTGAAAGCGTGCGAACTAGTGGAGAAAGGGAAATACTCAGAAGCCCACAGTGAATTTGTCCAACTTGCGGAAAACACACAAGATGCGCTCGAGAAGGCGTGGCCGCTGATCTATGCCGCCAATACGCTGCAAACGTTGGGGCAGCAAGAAGCCGCAACTGTCCAACTGAGCGCGGCTCGCGATTTGATTGAGAAGCACCGACCCTCAGTCTCCGCGAGAAAGGAAAAGTTTGCGGCCGTAGAGTGTTTTCTCGATTTTGGCTGGAAATGGCGTGCCGCGCCTTGGGGCTACAAGCTGAGGCCGAAGTCTATTTCTGCATGGCAAGACCGTCTTGAATCCCCCATGATCCAAGCCTGCCCATTCCTGAGGCTTTTTCTCAGGCAGGGACAACTCACTTCCGACAAGAGCGACCTCAATTTTTCGCACGTCTGGCGCAAACCGACGTATGCCCTGATTAACTCGTCAAGACGCTAAGGTAACGCGACTCGTCAGACTCAAAGGACCGCTGGAAGGAATTAGCGCGCTAGGCGGTCGAGAATGCGGCGGGCGCGAGTGAATTCGGCGAAGCGCTTTTCTTCCTGGCGAAATTCGTGGGAATGGGAAACGAGCGTACAGCCGGAGCGGCGCGTAGGATGCTTGACGTGGAGCATCTCATGGAAGAGGACGTACTCGACGGCGCAATGCGGGACTCGCGGATGATCGAGACGGCGATTAAGCAGAATCTGATTCGGGCCGGGATCGTAACAGCCGAATTGCCGCCGCCAGCCGCGCAGGCTCCAGCCAATGTGCGGCTTTTGCAGATCGCCAGCGAAATACTTGCTGTTCAATTCGTCGAACATTTTTCCCAGGTCGAAGTGCAGCCCGCGCGCTCCGGTGTGGCGAGGGCGAACGCGATGGAGGCGCATGCGGTTCATGCGGCTGCGCGTGCGTCCAGAGCGCGAGTATTCCAAGTAGGGTTCGACGAGCGAAGCGGGCGCCCTTCGCCGGTATACACGCGAAAGCAACAGCGCCGCTGCTGCTTCGAGCACTGGCAGCGGCGCGCGACGCAAAAGGTCCGAGAAACGGACGAAAACCACTTCTTCGCGGCGGCGAATCGTGAGCGTCAGGCTGGAATAGGGATAAAACTCGACGCGGAAGCGCGGCGGACGGCCATCACAACCGAGGCGCGTGAACATGCGCTGAAAGAGGGCGGCACCGCCTGGCAAGAACTCGGGTTTGCGACCAGCTTTCATGCGGTGCCGATTGCTTCCCCCACTTTTAAATTTAACTTACAACCAGTTTTTAGTTATAAGTTTTTAGTCTTAAGTAAAAGAAAAAGAGACTATCTCTTCCTGCTTTTTCGTGGCGACGCGATGGTCATGGAGAGTATTTCCCCACGAAATCGTCAGGCGGACAAGACCCATTTTGGACACACCAGGCAAAAAGCGGATCCCTCACTCGGCCTGCCTTTCGGCTGGCAGGCTCGGGATGACAGATTAACCTCATCAACATCATCTTTAGTGTTTGCGGCGGATGGGAGGAGGGGCGACTTTTTTCTTCGCCTTTTCGGCGTCGTTCATGGCATCGCGCGTGCCCTCGATGGCGTCGTCCAAATTGTCTTTGTAAGTGTCCAACTCAGGGCTGGCGGCGGAAAACTTTTCGAGGATGGGCAAAAAGTCTTTCGTGCGCGCAGCCATCAGGTCAATGCCCTTGCGGATGTTCTCTTGCTTTTCGATGCCGAGCTGCATCACGTCCGCGGCGTCATCCACGCAACCGACGTAGGCATTCAGCAGGGCGTTGAGCATTTCTACATGGTGGTTCGACGAGGGATGCTCGATTTCATATTGGAATTTCTTCAAACGGTCTTCCGCAAAAGTGAGAAACAGCTTGATGCGTTCGGCGGAGGTCTCCGCATCGCGGATCTTGTCGGCTTCGAGGGCGCTCAAATAATCCTTTTCCTGCGCCGCCTTCGTGTTCATCGAAGGAAAGGCCAAAAACAAGCACGCGCAAATGAGAAAGACTGGGAGTTTGCGTTTCATGGCTGTTTCTCCGGAGGAGGTGCAAGCTGTTTGTCGGCGGGCCGATGAGGAAAGAGCAGGCTGATTAGTTCCTCGTCCATGGCGATCAGGTCCTGGCGCACGATTTGCAGCGGCGGCTTGTAGGGAGCGGGCGCGGCGAGCATCGAGTCTTCCACCTCGCGAATCCCTTCTTTCACATGAATCTCCATCTGGCGGTAGCCGTTGGAGTGTTTTTCGGCGTCGGCATGCTGCTTCTTCAACGCTTCGAGGGCAGCACGGACATTGTCGCGGTATTTTTCCAATGTAGCGTCGACCGCGTTGTTATCGCCGTCTTTTCCCGCGAGCCGCGCTTGCTCAAATTGGGCCTCGCCAAGCTTTACCATGAGTTTCGCTTTTTTCACCGAATTGTTTTCTCTGTCGAAGTGGCCCTGCAATTCCGCGACACTTTGCTGGGCAAGGATTGGAGAAATCATCAAGGAAACCAATGCCGCGCAGCCAAGCGTTTGCAGTAGATTCCGGCGTATCCTCATGGTCACTTTTTGCCTTCCAGCATGCGCCGCAGGACTTTACTGCGCTCCTGAGCCTGCCAGACCTGATCGGGATTCTTGTTCTGGTCAAGCTCGAGGAACTTTTGGTAAGCCTCCAAGGCTGGTTTCGGCTGGTTCAAACTATCGTAACAGAGCGCGCGGATGAACCAACTCCCTGCTCCGGGGGTTTCGAATTTATCAATGCGATCGAGAACTGCGAGAGCGGCGGGATAGTTTTTCGAAAGATAGTACGTGGAGCTAAGGTCTTTCCAGTAATCGACATTCTTAGCGTCGAGCTGGATTGCGGCCTTGAGTTCCTTTTCGGCATTGGGAAAATCGCGCACCTGCAAATACGTGCGGCCCAATCCGCCCCGCAGCTGCGCGTCATTCGGCGCGAGGGAGACGGCCTGTTGGAGTGTGGCGAGGGCGTCCTTCCATTTCTTTTGGGCAATCTGAATGTCTGCTCGAAGCTTGAGCGACGGCACGGTGGGCTTGCCGGCGTCGCTGCGATCCAGTTCGGCCAGAGCCTCGTCGTTTTGGCTTTGATCCACGAGCAGGTGAACGAAGCGCGCGTGTGCTTCGGCATCATTGGGCCTGAGTTCGAGATATTGACGGTAGGCATCGACAGCCTCGGATTTCTTTTGCACTTCCAAACTTTCCGCGAGGCCGCGGAACGCGTCCGCGCCCTTTGGCTGAACTTCCGCGGCGCGGCGGAAGCGGGCCTCGGCTTCGGCGGGCTTGCCGGAACGCAGGTTCATCCATCCCAGATATTCGATCGCGGTGATTTCGTTGGGATCGAGATGCAAAAGCGCTTCAAACGCTTCGGCGGCGCCTGAGCGATCGCCTGAGCGGTCCAGCGCGACCGCCAGAAGATAGCGGGGCCGGCTTTCCGCAGGAAGCAATTCGACAGCTTTGCGAAGAGGAGCGACGGCGGCTGCGTCTTCGCGATTGTCGAGAAGCAGCATGCCCAGGTTCACGTAGGCGGCGGACATTTTGGGATCGAGCGTGGCGGCGCGCTGGTATTCCGCCAGCGCTTCTTTTGATTTCTTCAACGCAGTGTAAACGTAAGCGAGCTGAAAATGCCCGTAGGCGAAATCCGGCTGGTCGGCGAGAACTTTTTGGAGAGGGGTGATGGCGGCTTCAAACTGATTTTGATCGATGTCGCGCTGGGCTTCGTCGAGTAGATCGTTGAGCGGGTTGGCGAGCTTCTTCGTTGTCGATTGGCCGAAAGGCTTTGCTTTCGAGGAGGTCTGCGCCTGAGGAAGAGAAGAATTGTCGCGCAAGGACGCATCTTTATCCCGATCGCTCTTCGCGAGAGCATGCCGCTCGCTCGCAAAGAAAAGGCAAAAAGATGTGCAGCAAAATGCGAGCGCCGCGTTTCGAGCAAGATCC
>QHYL01000002.1 GCA_003224105.1 Acidobacteriota bacterium
CGAATTTCAGATGCTCTATGGTGTGCGCACGGACCTGCAACGCCAGTTGGTCAAGGATGGCTACCGCGTGCGCATTTACATCCCGTTTGGCAACGACTGGTTCCCCTACTTCATGCGCCGCCTGGCCGAGCGCCCTGCCAATGTTGGCTTCATCCTGCGCAATTTCTTCCGCTCATAGCCCAAGACTAGGCAGTTTCTCGATGCGGATAGGCAACTCTCTCAACCAATTGAAACCGTTGGGGATGCCACGAGTTGCAAGCTATTGCATTCCATGCTATGCTGTGCATGCTTTTGATGCTATTTGATTACCCCAAGTGAAGAGGGCGAGAAATGAGCAACGCTGACAAGATAAGGCTCTACGGAAGGAAACGCTACGTGTTGTCTGCTCGCAATCGTGGAGACAAGCGATTCTCCATTCAGGTGGGGGATGTGGTCCGGGAATTAGGGCTTATAGATCGCGTCCCCGCAGTTTGCAGCGCGCTCAAGACCAGCAAGTTCTTGAAGGAAAACAACCTACGAGTGGTTGAAACGACTGCCCCAAAGTCAGGGCAAAGCACCACGGTCGTCTACACATATGAGTTCGTTGATGCAAATTCATCTCCAGCGATACAAGGAGACGCCTGGACTCGGTTGCACGGAGTTTTGAAGGGCGTTTTCGATGAGTTGGGCGGCGGCGAAGCCTACCTTCGTGCTGAGCGAAGTAACTTCTATCCCTCTAAGGTGGGCGAGTGAGCCGCATCTATTGGGACACCATGCTCTTCATCTATTGGCTCGAAAACAATCCTTATTACGCTAAGCGCGTAGACGAAGTCTACTCGCGTATGAAGGCTCGAGGGGATCAGTTGCTGACTAGCTCATTCACATTTGGTGAGGTGCTCGCAGGAGTTTACCGCAAACGCCAAGCGAGTCTCGCCTCGGAGATGCGCTTGCAGTTACAAGAAGTCGTTTCCGAAGTTGTGGACTTTACTGTCGAGACGGCGGATCGATATGGGCAAATTCGAAGTGGTTTAAACCTTCCGCCTGCGGATGCGATTCACATGGCCTCTGCCGCCCAAGCTGGCACTGATCTTTTCTTGACTAACGACAAAAGGCTGTCAGGCAAATTTGTGCCCGGCATTCACTTCGTCGCTTCGCTTGAAGATAATGTTCTTTAGCAATTAGACAGACGTTATTGCTTTACGCAGACGGTCACGCCGTCGCGCAGCGGAATCAGCGCGGGATAAAGCTCTTTCGACGCATACACCACGCGATTGAATTCCTGTATGCCCTTCGTGTCCTTGTCATCAGCAGCCGCGGGGCGCGCCGCTTTGCCCGACCAAAGCGTATTGTCCGCGACGAGCAATCCGCCCCGCTTCAACTTTGGCAGCGCTGCCACTAGCGCAGCCGGGTATTGGTGTTTGTCCACATCAATAAAAACCAGGTCAAACTTGCCGGGCGTCTTCTTCACCAACGCCAGCGCGTCCCCCACTTGGACTTCCACGCGCTTCGCCACTCCCGCCATGCGAAAGTACACTGCCGCCCTCTTCGCCTTCTCCGGATCTCCGTCCGTGTAAAAAACCTTGCCCTGCGCTCCCGCCGCCCGCGCCAGCCACACCGTCGAATATCCAATCGCCGATCCCATTTCAAAGATACGTTTCGCGCTGGAAGCCTGCACCAGCATCGTTAGCAAACGCGCCACCGCCGGGCCAATGATGGGCACGCGGTGCTCCTCGGCATAATCTTCTATCTCCTTGACCACGGCGTCGCGTTCGGGCAGCAGGCTGTATAAGTATTCTTCGACGTCATCCTGGATGTACCCGCTCCGCAAATTCTCGCTGCGAATCATAGTTTCCCCCCGGTTTCAGCCCGTGAATTACTCTCGGTGAAGAATTTCCCGCAAAACAAACGCGGCGAAGTTGAGCCCGCGGAACTAGGGTTAATTCGATCCCGCATTGAGGAGCGAGCGAATCGCCCCCTCGTACGCTTCGCGATTGCGCTCGCCCACAAAATTTCCTACCTGCCGCCCGTCTTTCGCGTAGAAGACAGAAATGGGCAGCGATCCACTCCACCCGGGCAGCACCGCCACGCGAAACGCGGCTTCGGCTTCCGCTGGTTTCTTCCGGTAATTGGGGAATATCGGCTTGTAACGCGTTATGAAGCGCCGCATCAAGATCAAATCGCCGTCTTGATCCATGTTCACGCCGACGACTTTCAATCCTTTCGGCGCGTACAGCTTCGCCAGTTCATTCAACAGGGGATATTCGTCGCGGCAAGGCTCGCACCAGGTCGCCCAGAAGTTCACCAGTAGCGGCTTACCACGATACTGCTGCACCAATTTCTGGTATCCCTGCGCGTCAATCAGCTCCGGATCGCGCACCACCGCAGTTTTTGGCGCCTGCGGAGAGGCCAGCGCACCGGCTCCCGCAAGAAAGCACAACAAGATAAATCCGCTTCGTAAGCTCATTTGCGTTCCCTCATCCTCAATTCTATCCATTGCCCTCCCGGTTGAGAAACTCATTCCCCCCGCGTACAATGAGCCGTAGCCGCTTGTCGCTCGCAGCGGCCCCATGATATAAGGACTTTTTTGCCGGCTGTGCCGATTCTCGCAGAAGCCCCCGGCCTGAAGTTTGATAAAGGAGACCTCGAATGGCTTACGTGATCGCCGAGCCTTGCATCGGCACAAAAGACACCGCCTGCGTGGATGTCTGCCCGGTGGATTGCATTCACCCGCGTAAAGATGAGCCGGAGTTCGCTGCGGAAACGCAGCTGTACATCCACCCGACGGAATGCATCGATTGCGGCGCCTGCGTCCCGGTTTGCCCGGTGACCGCCATTTTTGCGCTGGAAGATTTGCCGGAAAAATGGAACAGTTTCACGCCCGTCAACGCCGATTGGTACGCCAAGCGCGGAAAGTAGGCGCTTCCCCTAAGCCTATTTTGCCGTAACTCTCAGGCGGCACATGCGTGCCGCCTTTTTCTTGCAATCGAGGACAGAGGTTTTGTCAGAGCGCGGCTAGCACGCCTGCGGCAAGGAAGTCGCTCAGGTCTTTTGATCACTTCTGCCCGCGCCAACTCTTTTCCTCGTAAAATCATCTATTACGGAATCCGCTCCTGGGGAGGTTCTGTTTGAAGGCCATTCGCCTTTGCTTTGCACCAGCGTTTGCGTTTCTGCTTTTCTCCGCGGTTTTTTCTTATATAGCCAGCGCCCAGGCGCCCGCGAATCACAAGGCGCAACCTCCTCATAATCCGGCCACACTCGAAGGCAATTGGGCCGGTTCTCTTCAGGCCGGCGACGCGGTTCTGCATCTTGTGTTGCATGTTTCCAAGGCGGAAGGCGGCGCTTTCAAAGCCACTATCGATAGCCTCGATCAAGGCGTTTATGGAATTGAAGTCACGGCTTTTTCGCAAAGCGATTCTGACGTCCGCTTCAGCGTTTCTTCCGTCAGCGCTCAATTCGAGGGGAAATTCTCCGCGGACCGCGCGGGTATTCAAGGCACATGGTCACAGGGCAATGTGGGACTTCCTCTTTCCTTTCATCGTCAGGCCGCCGGGGCCGGAGCGAAAAAGCCGGGCGATGCCGTCGCCGGCGTGGAAGGCGTGTGGCAGGGCGCGATGGAAGCCAACGGCCTCCGTTTGCGCTTTCAACTCCACGTGACCCACGATGATGAGAAGCATCTTGTCGCGGCCCTCGACAGTCCCGATCAAGGCATCGCCGGGCTCCCGGCCGTCAAAGTAAGCCAGAAGCTGACCGTCTTTCATTTTGAAATTCCCGTCGTTCAAGGTGTCTACGAAGGCACTCTCAACGCCGCAAAGTCGGTCATCACGGGGAACTGGACCCAGGGCGGAATCACGCACAACTTGAATTTTCAACGCTCCGATCAACTCGTCGAGCTCATGCGCCCGCAAGATCCTGTGAAGCCTTATCCCTATCGCGAAGAACAAGTCACTTTTGCCAATCCAAAAGCGCAAATTTCACTCGCAGGAACGTTGACGCTTCCCTCGGGCCAGGGTCCCTTTACCGCCGCGATTCTCATCGCTGGCTCGGGCCCTCACGATCGCGACGAAAATGTCGCCGGGCATCGCCCCCTTTTAGTCCTCGCCGATCATCTCACGCGCAAAGGCATTGCCGTTCTTCGCT
>QHYL01000003.1 GCA_003224105.1 Acidobacteriota bacterium
CGTCCGTCTGCGGACCGTTCAACTGAGCGAGTTGGTTGAATTTCGCCTCTGCCTGCTCGTAGCGCTCATCGTCCAGAGCTTCTCGGCCGTCGTCGTAAAGTTCCTCCAAGCGTTCGATTTTTTCCTGTTCCCGCTCCTTTGCTTCCTGCTCACGTTCGCGCTTCTCTTCTTCTCTTTCGCGGGCTTCTTGTTCGCGTTCGCGGCGCTCCTGTTCCTTTTCCTGAGCGCTCTGCGGAGTCAGAAAGAAACGTCCGGCTGGCAAACTTGCGACAAGCCGAGCCGCACCTGCTCTTGTTGGAGATAACAGCAGCGCCGCGAGCGCGATCCAAACCAAAGTGGTCTTACAAACTACATTCCGCTGGGTCATGCCTTGTTCCTTTCGATCTTCGTAGAGTCGTTCTGCGCCGGAGCTGGCTTTGTGGCTTTTTGCCGTTCCTGAAGCTCCCTGCCGACCACTCGAACTTTGAATAGAATTCCGCGAGCCTCAATCTTCTGGCGAATCTTTTCCAGTTGCGCGGACGTGACTACATCCGGGCTGTTGGCGACATCGAGCAGGAAGCGTTCGAGTTCATCGAGAGTGCTGGCCATAACTTTGTCGCCTTCCTGAAGAGCCGTCTGCCGGTAGAGCCGGTTTTCTTCGAGCAAATCTTCTGCCCTGCGTTGCTCGGCTGAAATATTGACGAGTTTTCCAGGGGAGGAGTTAGGTTGCGCGTTGGAAAGCTCAACGAGAAACATTTCGGACTTGCTGAGGTGATCGCCAACGGCGACAACCAGGATTCGCTCACGAATTTGTTCCTTGGTGGCAACGTCGTTGCCTGGGTGATCGTGCTTTGTGATTCGCCCGGCAATAAACGCCACGACCAGCAAAGCGGTCACCGCAGCTAACGCTCCCAGTCGCTGCGGTTCAAACCACGCCTGCCACCAACGCGCAGGTCTTTCCGGCAAGCGCGACGCAATTTGCTGCCACACGTGCCGGCCATAGTCGTCGCCAGGATTGGGCACCGGCAGCGTATCCAGCGCCGCGAGCACAGCTTCGATGCGTTCAAGCTCCGCCCGGCATTCTTCGCAAGCCGCCAAGTGTTGCGCGACGACAGCGCGCTGAGCGGCTACGCCTTCTCGGTAAGCAATCAATTCTTCCTCGGTCATATGTTTCATGATTCCGTTCCCGTCGCTCTCGCTTGCATTCCTTTTCCTACAAAAGGCTGCAGAGCCAGGCGCAATTTCTGTACCGCGCGAAAAACCGTGTTTTTTGCCGCGCCCGAACTGGATTTCAGGACTTGCGCAATTTCTTCGATCGCACAGCCTTCCCAGTGGCGCATTACGAATGCAGTTCTCTCTGAATACGAAAGGGCGGCTAGCGCAATCTCCATCTGTTTTCGCAATTCAATGTTGTGCGCCAGACGCTCCGGATTCGGCGCCGCATCGCGCACCAGAGTCACAGGGTCGTTTTCCATTCCTTCTTCATGGACCGCCGGCTCAACCTTTCGCGCTTCTTCTTTCTTGCGCTGTCGCATACGGTCAATCGCGTAATTGGCCGCGATGCGATAGACCCAGGTTCCAAAATTCGCTCGCGCCTCAAACTTTCCGAGCTTCTGGTACGCGCGCAAAAAAGCTTCCTGGACCACCTCTTCGGCATCGGGCCGGTTCCGCGTCATGCGGTAAGCGAGCCGGAAAACATTGTGGCTATGCCGCTCGACGAGAACGCGAAACGCATCCCGATCGCCAGCCATCGTGCGTTCGACGGCGACGGCGTCGCTGTCAGCGATGGTCTGGGTGTTCTCGACGCTCGGCTGCATTCGAATCATTAGACAGGATTCTGCCCTTGCGGTTAGGTTGCGCTAAGGGCTGTCAGACCAACAAGTTAGCCCAAACCAGGCCTTTGCGGTACTGCGGCCGGAGGTTGGCAGAGGCTCTCGTGCCAAGGCCGATGAATGGCGCCTATTGCGGTATGATGAGGACAGGGATTCACGGGAAATCGATGGCTTTTCTTTGACGTTTTTCAGGAGAAAGAATTGATTCCACGCTACACGCGCCCGGAGATGGGCCACGTCTGGAGCGATGCGAACCGCTTCGCCAAATGGCTTGAGGTGGAAATTGCCGCCGCCGAAACTCTGGCGGAAGCGGGGCAGGTTCCGAAGGAGGCGGCGGCCGCGATTCGCGCGCGCGCCAAGGTGGACGTTGCGCGCATCCACGAACTCGAAGCGAAAGTGAAGCACGACGTTATCGCTTTCACAATGGCCGTCGGCGAATCGATTGGTGATCTGGACGCGGCGCGATGGCTGCACTATGGCATGACCTCGAACGACGTAGTGGACACCGCGCAGGCCTTGCAGGTTCACGACGCCTCGAAGCTGATCGAGCGCCAACTGGTGATGTTCGGGGAAATCCTCGACCTGCGCGCGCACGAATTCCGCCACACGCCGCAAATCGGCCGCACGCACGGCGTCCACGCCGAGCCGATCACTTTTGGGTTGAAAATCGCCAACTGGTTCTCCGAAAATCAGCGCAACATTGCACGCTTCCGTGACGCCGCGGCGCAAATGGCGGTGGGAAAGATTTCCGGAGCTGTGGGCACGGCGTCGCACCTCGGCACGGAAATCGAAGAGCGCATTTGCAAGCGGCTGGGGCTCGGGGCCGCGCCCGTGGCGTCCCAAGTGATTCAACGTGACCGGCACGCGCAGTATCTCAGCGCCCTTGCTCATGTTGGCGCGACTCTGGAAAGAATCGCGCTGGAAATCCGCCATTTGCAGCGCACGGAAGTCCGCGAGGCGGAGGAGCCATTTAGCGAAGGGCAGCGCGGCAGTTCGGCAATGCCCCACAAGCGCAATCCTGTTACCTGCGAGCAGATCTGTGGCCTCGCGCGTCTGGTGCGATCGAATATGCTTGCGGCGTTCGAAAACGTGGCGCTTTGGCACGAGCGGGATATTTCGCACAGCTCGGTTGAGCGCGTGATTCTGCCCGATTCCACCATCCTGGCGGATTACATGCTTTCGAAAATGATTACCATTGTGGGCCAGATGCACGTGTTTCCCGAACGCATGCTGCGCAATCTCGAGTCTACCCACGGCCTGGTTTTTTCCGGGCAGTTGCTCCAGGACTTGGTGGAAAGCGGCATGCCGCGTGACCATGCCTACAAAGCAGTGCAGGAAAATGCCATGGCCGCGTGGGAATCGGATACCAATTTCCGCGAGCGCGTTGCGGCAGATAAGCGCATCACAAAGTATCTCGATGCGAAAGCATTGGCCCACACCTTCGATTTACATCGCCAGCTTCGCTACGTGGACGCCATCTTCGACCGAGTGTTTGGCCCGCATCCTCCCGGCGAAAAGTCGATCGCCAGTTCTGGTGGAAGCGGGCGAAACTAAGCTTAAGCTGAAAGAAGCACTGTTTCCCAGGGGGCATCTAAACTTTAGGACAGTTTCGGACCGCAAGAAAAAGGCGCCCCAGTTTTCACCGGGACGCCCTTCAGCCTCTTCTAATTCCGGCTTGCGCTGAAATTAGCCGCGGAGGCGGAAACTTAAAAGCTATTCGACGCGCTGCACGTAGCGCGCTTCTGAAGTATCCACTTTGATTTTGTCCCCTTCATTTACAAACGGAGGCACTTGCACGATCAATCCAGTTTCCAACGTCGCCGGTTTCATCACCGCGCTAGCGGTGGCCTTCTGCAAGGTCGGCTCGGTCTGCGTGACCTTCAGGTCCATGGTGTCCGGCAAGGCGACGCCCATGGGCTTGTTGTCAAAGAATTCCACGCTCACCACGGTATTGGGAATGAGGTAGTAGACCGTTTCGCCGAGTTGTTCGCGCGTAAGATGCATCTGCTCGTACGTCTGAGTGTTCATGAAGTGGAAGTCGTCGCCCTCGTTGTAGAGGTACTCGAACTCGATCTCATCCAGAATCGCGCGCTCCACGAATTCTTCAGCGCGAAACCGGTAATCGATGATCGCTCCGGTCTTGAGGTTCTTCATGCGCGTTTGCATGGAACCTCGTTTGTTGCCGGGCGTGCGATGCTCCGTGCTGAACACAGTGAAAAGCTGGCCCTCGTGCTGGATGACCATGCCGGGGCGAAGTTGTGTGGCCTTGACGCTGCTCATAGGCTCCCTTGAGAAATTTCGATATCGGAAATTCAGGCGGGCCAGGACGGTGGCCTCATCCGGAATGACTCGAGGCACGCCGGTGTATTTCTCTCAGCCGGCGCGGATACCCAGTATAAAGGGCCCGCTTCTTCGCGGTCAATTGCGCGGTCGATTATCTGGCAGGAGAAACTTGCTCAAAAACCCTGGCGCTCTGCCGCAACCGGCATCCCAGAATAATGAACGTGGACCAGGCGCCAACCGTCTGACGT
>QHYL01000004.1 GCA_003224105.1 Acidobacteriota bacterium
GTGCGGTATTTTCGGCATACCTGCCACGAAGCAGGCGACCGGCTTTCTTTTATCATTGGGGCGGACGCATTTCTGGACATTCCGATGTGGAAGGAGTACGAGACGCTGCTGGGGCTGTGCGACTTCATCATTGCAAACCGGCCAGGGATCCGCCCGGAGGCGCTTCGCTTAGTGATTCCGCCGGACTTAATGGCGCGGCCGAACGGCAAGAAAGAAGCCGAAGCGGCGCATCCTTCCCAAGTAGTGGCGCAGCTTCATTGCTCGACGGTGTATCTGCTGGAAAATGTTTCAAACGACGTTTCGGCGACGGACATTCGGCGGCGCGCGCAAAAGGGCCAGTCCATACACGGGCTTGTTTCCGGGCGCGTCGAGGAATACATTCTGAAACAGGGCCTATACCGGTGAATCTCGAATCCTTGCCGCAAGGCGTGCGCGTGGCCGTTCAGGCGGCTCAAGAAAAGAAAGCCGCGGGCATCACGGTGCTGGATCTGAGCGGCGCGAGCGCGTTCACCGACTACTTTGTGATTTGCACGGGCTTCAGCACACCGCAAGTGCAGGCGATTTGCACAGAGATCGAAGACCAGCTCCACAAACAAATGGGCCGGTCGGTGCGGCACCGCGAAGGCTACCGGTCGGCGGGTTGGGCACTGCTGGACTTCGGCGGGTTCATCGTGCACGTGTTCAGCGAGGAGGCGCGGCGCTATTACGATCTCGAGCGGCTGTGGCGCGCTTCGCCGAAACTCGAAATTCCCGATGCGGTGGAAGGGCTCGCCGCCGCGGAGGACGCCAGCGGATCAGGCTTTCCGCACGATGATTACTCTCCAGGGCGCCTGTCCGGCCGAGGGCAGGGCCGCCGTTCCGGAACATGACCAACGAGCGATTGCCGTGGATTGGGGAAGACCCGGCATCGTTGCGCCTGTTGGAACTTGCCAAGAAAGTGGCAGCTGCCCCCACTACGCTTCTGATTACCGGAGAGAGCGGCACGGGGAAGGACCACCTGGCACGGCTGGTTCATGAGCTGGGGCCGCGGCGTGATGCACCTTACCTGAAAATCGATTGCGCGAGCTTGCCGCCGCAGTTGGTGGAAAGCGAACTGTTTGGGCACGAGCGCGGCGCGTTCACCGGGGCGGTGGAACGGAAGCTGGGGCGCTTTGAACTGGGCGGGAACGGAACGATTGTCTTGGATGAAGTCGCCGCGCTTTCGCCGAATGCGCAGAGCAAGCTTCTGCGCGTGTTGCAGGAGCGGGCGTTCGAACGGCTGGGCGGCACGGAAACGCAGAAGATCGAAGCACGTCTTATTGCGCTGACGAACGTGGACCTGCCCGCGGCCGTCAAGGCCGGGAGTTTTCGCGAGGATTTGTATTTCCGTTTGAACGTGCTGACGCTTACGGTTCCGCCGCTGCGCGAGCGGCACGCCGATATTCTACTGCTCGCAGACCATTTGCTGGCGGGACTTCGTTCCGCGCACGGCCGTCCCCACGTGCAATTGAGTGAGCCGGCACGACGCATGCTTGCCACTTATGCGTGGCCGGGAAACGTGCGCGAGTTGAGGAATGCGCTTGAGCGTGCGGTCGTCTTCTCTGGCGCAGGCCACGGCTCGGCCGTCGGCGAGCACGACATTTTGGAGCCGGAGAATTTTCCCGAGACGGTTCGAGCGGCAGCTCCAGGCGCGGCCAGCCCGGTTGCGGGGTTGCGTTCGCTGGAAGAGGTGGAACGCGAGGTCATCGCCGCGACGCTGGAAGCTACCCATTACCAGATCAGCCGCTCGGCAGAGATTCTTGGCATCAGCCGAAAAACGCTTTTGGAAAAGCGGAAGAAATACGGACTGAAGTGAGGAGAAATTGGATCATCGAAATTGGTGATTCGAAAAGTGTTAGTTAAGAGCTGAAAGCAAAAAGTGGAAGGTCGAAAGTCCTGTCGGGCTTTTCCATTTCTTCTTTGAAGTTTCAGCCTCAGGTCTTTTTGCTTGCGACTTCGCATGCGCATGCAATTGCTCATGATCGGCAAAACGCGCCGCCCGGAAATGCGCGCAATTATTGATGATTACGTGAATCGCATTCGCCGGTCGTGCGCGATTGAGATTCTGGAGGTTCGCGATGCGGAGGCGGCGCTTAAAAAGCTGGAAGCCAACCGTGCCGCAACGGCCATCCTGCTTGATGCCGACGGCAGGTCCTTTGATTCAAATGCCTTTGCCAAGTGGCTGGGCGAACTGCGCGACCGCGGCACGCGCCAAGTCATTTTCATTTGCGGAAATGCCGACGGCTTCCCTGAATCGCTACGGGAGCGCGTTTCCCAGAGGATTTCGCTCAGCGCTATGACGCTTTCGCACGAGCTGGTACGCGCAGTGCTTGCCGAGCAGATCTATCGCGCGTTCGCCATTCTCTCCGGCAGCCCCTACCCGAAATAACGCGGCTGGTGTACAACCTTAGCTGCCATGCCCATGCGCATCATTCCCGACGAGAACCAGCCCTCTGTGGCGATCGAGATTCCACTGGAGAAGCCGTTGCCCGATTACGACCTGGAGGAACTCGAGCAGCCCACGCCGCGTGATGTAGACGGAATCCTGGTCACGCAGGGTTTCCGCGACCTGGTGGACGATGCGCGCGGCATCTTGACCGAGTTGATTGCCGCGCCTCCCAATGAACATCACAAGGACGAGAAGGTTCTCGAAATTGACCTGGCGCCTCGGCCGCATCCGCTCGAAATCACGCAACTCACGGGCGCCATTTGTCCTACGGACGATGAGGTTTACCGCCCGGGCTTGTGGATTGTTTTGTTCGATCCTGTCGCGCGGCCAAGGTTTTCGCTTCCTGAGGCCACAGTGCGGCGCATTTCTGCCATTGCGGGAGAACTGGTCAAGCGGCTGCAACTGGCTTGACGCTTAGCGCCAGGCCGCACACTTCCTTCTCCGCGATTCATTAGGTGAACTATGCCGGATGAAAAGGGATTGCTGATTGTTTACACTGGCCCGGGCAAGGGGAAGACGACTTGCGCGCTGGGAACGGCGTTTCGCGCGGTGGGGCAGGGCCTGCGGGTGATGATGGTGCAGTTCATCAAGGGGTCCTGGCATTATGGCGAACTGGATGCGGCCAAAATGCTGGGCAACGACAAATTTGAGATTCGCCCGATGGGGCGGGGCTTCGTGAAAATCGGCGGCGCAGAGACTGATCCCGAGGACATCAAGCTGGCGCACGAATGCTGGGAAGCGGGGCGCGAAGCCATTTACAGCGGCAAGTATGACCTGGTGGTGCTCGACGAGATCAACTACACCATCAGCTACAAGATGCTGGATTCCGACCAGGTTGTGGAAGCCCTCAAGAACCGGCCAGAGCGCGTTCATGTGATTTGTACAGGCCGGAATGCGCATCCGAAGCTGGTGGAACTGGCGGATCTGGTCACGGAGATGCGCGAGGTGAAACACCCGTACACCAAGGGTATACTGGCTCAGCGGGGAATTGATTACTAGGAATTAGACGTTCGATGCTGGGAGTTCGAAGACGAGCTAACCACGCTCGTTGGCAATTCAAAGGTTGCATGCCTTGCGTTAAGACTGACAACTGAGGGCTGACCACTTTCTCCATGGCCTGGTTTAAACGAGAGAAAAAATCGATCGAGCAGACTACGCCGCCCGAAGAGCGGCGCGTGCGCACGGAGGGGTTGTGGGTCAAGTGCGAGTCCTGCCGCACGATCGTCTTCCGCAAGGACCTTGAAGCGAATCTTCACGTTTGCCCCAAGTGCCAGTTTCATTTCAAGATGGGCGCGCGCCCGCGGCTGGAAATGCTGCTCGACGGGCGCTGGACCGAACACGATGCCGGGATGACCTCGACGGACCCGCTGAAGTTCGTGGACACCAAGCCTTACGCACAGCGCCTGAAGGAAGCCAAGAAGAAACTGGGAATCAACGACGCGATCATCACCGCGGAAGGCCAGTTGAATGGACGGCCGGTGGTGATGTGCGCGATGGAATTTGGATTTATCGGAGGCTCGATGGGCGCGGTGGTGGGCGAAAAGGTTACGCGCGGGATTGAGCTGTCCATCGAAACGCGCCAGCCCTTCATTGCGGTTTCCTGCTCCGGCGGCGCGCGCATGATGGAAGGTACCGTGAGCCTGATGCAACTTGCGAAAGTTTCCGCGGCGCTCGGGCGGCTCGATGATGAAAAACTGCCGTACATTTCCATTTTGACCGATCCCACCACAGGCGGTGTTACCGCAAGCTTCGCCATGCTGGGCGACCTGAATATCGCAGAACCCGGAGCGCTGATCGGCTTCGCAGGACCGCGCGTGATCGAGCAGACCATCCGCCAGAAACTGCCTGAAGGCTTCCAGCGTTCCGAATTTCTGCTCGAGCACGGATTCCTCGATGCCGTGGTCCATCGCAAAGAGATGAAAGCCTACCTTGGTAACGCGCTCGAACTGCTCACGGGTTGAGATGAATTACGACGCGGCGGTTCGCTATCTTTTGACCCTGGGCCGGGAGCTGGCGGCACCGACACAAGCGGCGGCAGCGAAGTTTGACCTCGAAAACATCGCCATCCTTGCGGAACGGCTTGGCCGTCCAGACCGCGCTTACCCCAGCGCCCACATTGCCGGAACCAACGGTAAAGGCTCG
>QHYL01000005.1 GCA_003224105.1 Acidobacteriota bacterium
CTGGAGAGCGCGAACTGATTCCCGTCCGGGTCCTTGAAGATGGCGATTGATCCCCAGGGCTCGTTCTTGGGTTCTTGGGCAAAAGTGACGCCTTTGGACTTCAGCACTTTGGCGGTCGCGAACACGTCGTCGCACCAGAAAGCTATGGACTGAAACTCCCCAATGCGCCTCTCATGACCTTCGGGCGTGTAGAGGGCGAGGCCCGTTTCCGCGCCAGGAATGAGGAGTTCAATCCACCGTTGCGTGCCCGTGAATGGCTGGTCGGTGACTATCTTTAGTCCCAGTGCTTCCGTATAGAACTTCAGCGAAACGTCTTGATTGTGAACCGGAATGCCGACAAACTTTATTCCCCGAACCATGAGGGCTCCTCCCTAAAGCGTCCGGAGAATAGCCTGCAGAATCCGCAGGCGCAATCAGCCAGTCATTGCTATATTAGTGGCCGATATAGCTATGTTGAACCTGGATGATTATGTCGTAGATGTGTTGATGCGCGACCTGGTCGGCCACGACCGGAGACCGGCAAGCTTCCTTGTCTATGTGTGGCTCACGGCCGAACAAGAACGCAGGCAGGGAGCCGTTCAAGTGAGTTATCAGGAATTGGCTGAGTCCGTTGGGTTGTCGAAGAGTTCGGCGCAAACTGCGGTGAGCTGGCTGGTCCGAAGAAAACTGCTCGGCGCCAGCAAAGAAAACGCCACAGCTATCCCAAGTTACACTGTGCGTAGCCCCTGGAGGGATGCTGCACGCCGCGTCAATCTCCGAGCCGTGAGTGATTGACTGTGGATGGCTACACCCAGGAAGCAAGCCGCTACTTGACCTAAGGCAAACGTACAAATCCTGGCGATGGCGCGGTATGAAACGAAGCGCAACGTCCTCGGGAAGAGTTCATGGAGCCTGTCCGTTTTCGGACAGTGGTACCCAGCTTCGGACAATGTCGGCCTGCTGTAGCATGGCAATTTCCTCGTAAGTTCCTGTAAATTCGAGGGTTCTTCTACTGACCTATCTGGTAGACCGACTGCTCCTATTGCCTGCGAGACTCTTGAGATTATCTGGAGGTGCGTTGGTGTCTGGACTCGCACAGGGCCTTCGCCATGCGCTCCGCCAACTGGCCAAATCGCCGGTTTTCGCGGCTGTTTCTGTCCTAACGATCGCCTTGGGAATCGGAGCGAACACCGCCATCTTCAGTGTCATGAATAAGGTGGTCTTACGGACTCTCCCGGTTCCGAATCCACAACAGCTCGTTTATTTTCACCTGAAAAACCAGCCGCTCAGCACTTCCCAGACGGGCTACGGCGACATGTCCATGTCCATGCCGGTGTTTGAAGCGATGCGCAAGCGACAAGAGGTCTTCAAGGACGTTATTGGCTTTGCCCCACTGGCGTTTGACAAAGTAGCCGTGCGGGTCGGGGACGCGCCGGAGGAAGTACTCGGTGAAATGGTGAGCGGCAACTTCTTCTCCGGCCTCGGAGTCCAGCCGGTTCTAGGCCGCGCGTTCACACCAGAAGACGAATCGACCCATGCGGCCATTGCGGTCTTGAGCTATGGGTGGTGGAGGCGCCGCTTCGCCGACGACAAAGAAATACTGGGCAAGACCCTCTACGTCAAAGGAATTCCCGTCACCATCGTAGGAGTCGCGCCGCCTGGGTTTGGTGGTGCGGATCCGGTACATGCAAACATGGACTTCTGGATTCCGCTGCAAAACCGTCCGGAACTCAATGCTTGGGGGACGCCATCAAGCGATCACACGCTCTACCGCTCCCCGGAGTGGCTGGCGCTGGACATCCTCGGCCGGCTGCAGCCCGGCGTCTCACGGGAGCAGGCTGTAGCCCAACTCACTCCAGCCTTTCAGAGCACTCTGGCGAACGCGTCTCCCGTGGATCCGCGTGATCAAAAACCATTGCTCGTCCTTTCCAACATTCTAGGTGTCGAGGCCCGGCGCGATGATTACGAACATCCGCTGCGCTTTCTGATGAGCATGGTGGCGCTGGTTCTCCTGATAGCGTGCGCGAATGTGGTGATGCTGATGCTGGCGCGAAATGCCGGCCGCCTCCCTGAGTTCTGTTTGCGACAGGCGCTTGGGGCAAACAGGCGCGCGCTTCTTCTGCAATTGTTTCAGGAGACCGTGATGCTGGTGGCCTCCGGCGCGATTTTGGGCTGGTTGTTCGCAGGCGGCGCCACTCAGGCACTTGCCGCCTGGTCTGGCGTGGACATTCTGATTGAACCGGACAAGCGAGTTTTGTTGTTTACCGGCGGCATTGCCGCGGCAGTAGCCATTGCGTGCGGCCTGGCTCCCATGCCGTTCCTCAGCCGCCTTCCGCTGAATCATGGGCTGCGGTCCACAGGCGGGACCGTCAGCGTGGGGCGAAACCGGCTATGGGGCCGCAAACTTGTCGTAGCCTTGCAGATTTCATTCTGCATGGTCCTTCTTTCCGCAGGAGGAGTGTTGTACCGAACGGTGCGCAACCTGAAATCCAGCGACCTCGGAATGCGCACAGCCGGCCTGCTCGTGTTTGGAGTCAGTCCGCAGTCCAACATCCATTCCGACGCGGATGCCATCCGTTTTCACACGGCGTTGCTGGAGCGTATGCGCGCGCTGCCTGGCGTAGACTCCGCGACAATTATGCAGGTGCGCATCGGCAGCGGAGGGAGCGACAACGACGGCGTACTCGTGGATGGGCACAATCCGTTGCCCAATCGTCCGTTTGCAACGGTGAGAGTCAATCTTGTGGGATCCGCCTTTCTTCACACCTTGGGAATCCCCTTGCGGCAAGGCCGCGACATACAGGACACCGACACTGCCAGCTCGCCGAAGGTCGCGATTGTCAACCAGACCTTCGTCGATCGGTACCTGCATGGCGGTGAAGCTCTCGGACATCACATTGCAGTGGAAGGTGATCCCAAGGCGCAATACACGATCGTCGGAGTTGCAGGGAATAGCCGCTATACCGAAGTGCGTGAAGAAGACCGTCCCATGGCGTATGTCCCCTTTGGGCAACCCCAGGGCGTGCTCGGAATGCAGTATGAACTACACACGACCGGCAACCTGAAAATGCTGATCAAAGAAGCGGCAAAGGTGGTTCACGACACCGATCCTGATTTGCCGATGGAAAAGCCTATCACCCAGCAGGACCAGTTTGATGAAAGCATTTCGAGGGAACGGCTGATCGCAAACCTGTCCGTCTTTTTTGCCGCGTTAGCCGGTTTTCTGGTGGCCATCGGGCTTTACGGGACAATTTCCTATGGCGTCAGCCGCCGAACCATGGAAATCGGCGTGCGCATCGCCCTTGGCGCGCAGCGGAGCGAAGTGCTTCGGATGTTTCTGGTCGAGAGCTTGTCCGTGGCCGCCTTGGGTCTCGCTTTAGGTATACCAGCATCTCTCGCTGTCGCCAGGACGTTGCGTTCCATGGTGTATGGCTTGAGCCCCAGCGATCCGTTGACCATTGTTCTTGCCCTGGCCGGAAACGCCACAATTACTTTGGCTGCGGCCATCTTCCCCGCGCGCCGCGCTGCGTCCGTCGATCCCATGCGCGCCTTGCGTATGGAGTAAGTCAGAAGGCCACGGGGTAATTTCGATAGACGTGTCTCCCTGCCTGCGGAGATGCAAATCCTGGTGTCGGCGGAGTATGATACCAAGCGCGAAGTTCCCAACAAGCTCATGTTCCCCGGAAGGCCAGCGCATGGCTCACCGCTTCACTATCGGCGTCGAAGAAGAATTTCAGATTATTGACCCCGCGACATGCGAGTTGCGCTCGCACGTCAGCCAGCTCATTTCCCAGGCCTCGCCGGACATCGCGGAACAGGTCAAGCCCGAGTTGCACCAGTCCATCGTGGAAACGGGCACGCGGATTTGCGACAGCGTCAGCGATTTGCGCATCGAGATGCACCGCACGCGGGGAGAGCTGGTAGCCGCGGCGGAACGCGCAGGCCTGCAGGTCGCCGCCGCAGGGACGCACCCGTTCTCGAGCTGGATTGACCAGGTCATTTCACCAGGCGAACGCTACGAGCACATCGTCGAGGAAATGGGTCAACTGGCGAGGTCATTGCTCATCTTCGGCATGCACGTACACGTGGCCATGCCGGACAAGCAGACTACTATCGACTTGATGAACGGCGTGCGGTATTTCCTGCCGCATTTGCTGGCGCTTTCCACGAGCTCCCCTTTCTGGATGGGCCGCAACACGGGACTGAAATCTTTCCGCACCACGGTGTTCCGCCGCTTTCCGCGGACGGGCGTGCCGGAACAATTCGAATCGTG
>QHYL01000006.1 GCA_003224105.1 Acidobacteriota bacterium
CGCCGGTAGCTTCCGGACGCAGACGGCGATGAACAAACCACTTTTGGAACCACACAGATTTCAAGGCGCGTGTGGGGACTTCGCTGAGAGTACCGGCGAAGTCTCCTCCGCCGAAGGTTCCGAAGCCCCCCTGAGTTCTGGAATTGTTGTAAGGGACACCGGGGTTGAGAGGCGCGCCGATGTTCATCAAGACGAGGAGCGCGACGAAGTACGCCTGAGAAAGAACGTCCACGTGCGTGAAAGAAGCCCAGTCACGGCCATTTCTCGGGTAGCGGAGCTGGGGATCCATTTGGGCATTCAGCCCAGTGCTGCCTCCGCTCTGGACGGTAAGCCAGTCGCTGAAGGTGGTCAGGAAGTCCTGTCCGGGCAAGAAAACCTGCCACTGCTGAGAGATCGGTTGAACGCCGAGGGCCGTCGGTATCAAAGCGAACTGAGAAACGTATGGTCCGACAGTTTCACCGGTAAACCTGGAGCCAAGGCCACCTCGGAAGAGCAACTGGGGAGTCACTTGGCCATTGCTATTCTTCGGGCCCTGATAGGCCGGCATATTTGTAAGCTCTTGGGCCGCCTGCTGAGCCAGCGTGTTTGATGAATACTGACCAAATGGGACGTCGCGCAGCAATGAGGCCCAGTACAGTTCGACCATTTCTGTGGCCATCTGAGGGCTTGCCACAGCTGGAGCAGGCGGAACGGTTAGGTTGTGTGGGTCCATTCCTTCCAGATCGAAGGCTAGACCGGATTGCGGGTTGGTGAGCAAGTTCGTGCCGCCCATGGTGATGTTCGCGAAGTCCGTGGGATTGCCCGTGGTGAGAGCAGTGATCAGGCTTTGGTAAGCGCTCAGATTCACGCGGCCAAAACTGTCATGCGGCAAGCATTTGGTGAAGCTGCCGCACTTGTCAGGATAGAGCGATTCGTCGCCATTGTCGGAGTGCGAGACGAGGGGCTGATTCAATTCTGTTTGAGCAACGCTCTGGCGAAGGTTAAAGGCGGCTTGCGCCCGAGCGGAATCGCTCAGTGGGCCGACCTCCGCCTGCGCTGACGGAGAGGTGAGCGCTATAACTCCGCCAGTGGTCATAGCTACGGTCGCCGCTGCGCCTGCCTTAGCCAGGAACGAGCGACGACCGGGATTCAGGGGCTCATCAACGTCAGGCGGTTGAAGGCCCTTCTTGCTGGGTTTAGAAAGCTCTGCACGTCCTGTGTTCACACACGGGGATTTGCTCATTCGGGACAGCCTCCATGGTTTAGAGTTACACACCAAATGCGCCCAGAAAGGTTTCGAGCTGCGGGCGCAGCTACGCATTTCTGTTTCGGAAAGGGTCCTTCGCAGTGGGAGCGACTTCAGATTGTCGGAGTTGGAAGTACTGTGCCCAGTCCCGCCCTTGGCTACTCCTGCCAATGGGTTGGCAGAACAATGAAGGGAGGAAGCCAGGGCGTCAATGATGCAAATGGATTGTTCACGGGATTGTCACGGTTAATTAACTTGGGTGTTGACATGGTTAGGACGGGAGGATAGATTCGCAGCGAAAATTGGTGGGGGTACGCTCAGTACGACGCTAAACCTAGCCCAGGGGCCCATCGTGAAAACTGTTCGAGTCGTTTTGGTCGAGGATTCGCCTGTTTTTCGATCCGCATTGAGGTCTCTTCTTTCCGGACGCGGTCTATCTATTACGGTCTCCAACGGCGCGCCTCCGTGGAATAACGCAACCCTTCAAGCAGATGTAGTATTGCTTGACATCGGTACTTTTGTGAAAAACGGCGAGACGCTCGAGGAATTGATTCGAGAATATTCTCTCCTGGCTCCTGTCCTGCTGCTGACTCGAGAGGACCGTCTGGAGATGCTTCTCGCCGGACTGAAAGGTGGCGCGGTTGGGTTCGTGGAGCAGAACGCCTCGAAATCGCCGCGCATCTGGGTCTTTCACCTCAATCTGTAAAAGTTTACGTATCTAACCTGCTAAGAAAAAGCGGAGTGTCAAACCGCAGCGGCCTGGCACATTACGCCGTTGTACGGACACTAGCGAGAACGCAGCCGCCGACCAAGGTAGCATGAGACCGAGCCATGTGGCATGCGGCGTTGGAGCTAAGGGTACGAAGACGTAGAGGACGTAGAGGAGTTTGCACTTGACATAAAGCGAAACAAAAGCGAATATCAGGGCCGGTGCTTCCCCGGGCAGCGGAAGGAGCTTTTGATGGCCGCCACAACTTTCCTCACGGAACAAAGTAGAGCTACGAGTTCCCGGCAGAACGGCGGCGAGCGCTTGCTTCGTACGCTGCAGCATTACTGGGGATACGAATCATTTCGACCGAGCCAGCAGGAAATTGTGGAGAGCATTATTGCGGGGCGCGACGCGTGCGTGGTGATGCCGACTGGCGGCGGTAAGTCGCTGTGCTACCAAATGCCAGCAGTACTCGATGAAAAGAGAACGGCGGTAGTGGTGTCTCCCCTGATTGCCCTGATGCAAGACCAAGTGGCGCAACTGGAACAGATGGGAATTCCTGCAGGGTTTCTCAATAGTTCCTTATCCAGCGAGGAACGGAGCGAGATTCTGAAGCGCGCGTGCCAAGGGGCGTACCGATTGCTGTACGTTTCGCCCGAGCGCATCGCCCTCAACGGAACCTCGGATTGGCTCAGGCGCGTGCCGGTTTCCTTCTTTGCCATTGACGAAGCGCATTGCATTTCCGAGTGGGGGCATGATTTCCGCCCGGAGTACCGGCAATTGAACCGGCTGCGGGAGCTTTTTCCCAGCCAACCGATCGCGGCGTTTACGGCAAGCGCGACGCGGCGCGTGCGGCAGGACATTGTCGAGCAACTGCGCCTACGCGAGCCTCTCAAGCACGTAGCGAGTTTCCGCCGACCGAACTTGCGTTACGTGGTGCGCCAATGCAATGCGAGCACGCAGATGACGATGCTGCTTGAGTCCGTGCGGCGCATGGGCGATGGAAACATTATCGTGTATGCGCCGACCATCGCGCGGGTCGGGGAGACGGTGGACTTTCTCGAGGAAAACGGCATTCGCGCCATCGCGTACCACGGGCAGATGGATGCGCGGGCGCGGCGCGAGAATCAGGAGAAATGGATGGCCGATGAAGTCCGCGTGATGGTGGGCACGATCGCTTTCGGGCTGGGCATCCACAAGTCTTCGGTGCGCGCGGTGATCCACCTTGCGCTGCCCAAGAGCGTTGAGCAGTACTACCAAGAGGCGGGACGGGCGGGGCGCGATGGAAAGCCTGCCGATTGCTTTTTGTTTTGGCAGAAGAAGGACGCCGGGCTGCATGCCTACTTCATCGGCCAGATCGCAGACGCGGCGGAGAGAGAACGGGCGTGGCAGCGCTATCGCGAAGTGGAGAGTTTTGTGAATGCGAGGGAATGCCGACAGCGCTATCTCTGCCAGCATTTCGGGGAGTCGCCGAAGTGGGAGAAATGCGACGGATGCGACGTTTGCGCGGGCATTCCTGATTGGATCGAAGCGGTGACGCAAAGTCTTAAAAGAGGAAAACCTGCTTCCATTGCAGACGGCAGGAGGAAGCCTGTGACAACAGGATCTGCAAACACAACAGCCGCAGATGAGCCCAACTTGGAATTGAAAGAGTATATGCGCGAATGGCGAAGGAATGTTTCCAGGCAAAAAGGGATTGCCGCGTTCATCATCATGCACGACACCACGTTGGAGCGGCTTTGCAGCGCTGTGCCGTCCAGTCTGTCCGAGTTGCGGCGCGTGCCCGGCTTTGGCGAAAAAAAGACAGAAATGTACGGAAACGAAATTCTTGCGGCACTGGAGCGCTTTCGCAACGGCGAGCGGGCACGGCCTGATTCGACCGTTGGCCATCCCGGGCCCGCGGAGGAAACGCTTCGGCTGCTGGGGGACAGGCGCACGTTCGAAGAAATAGCGCAAATCCGCAATCGCAAATTGAGCTCCGTCATTTCTCTCGTCGCGGAGATGGTTGAACGAGGCGAGCTGGATTTTCAACCGGAGTGGCTTGCGACGGAAGTATTCGACCAGATTGCCAGCGCGTGCCAGCGTTGTGGAACAGAGCGGCTCAAACCTATCAAAGAAGCACTCCCAGAGAAAATCACGTACGAGCAGATTCGCCTGGTTGCGGCGCAGATGAAGCGGGCGTCTCCGGCATTGCTCGGATGAGCGAATAAGGTGAAGACCTGATTGTCTGGAAACAGATTCCCCTTAAATTGATGGCGCTGGTCATTGGAACGGCAAATTGCAGCCTTCTCGTCCCTGCCGTCCATCAAGAGAGCGGACCCCGGCCCCCGGCTCGAACGAGCGTGACCTGCCAACCCTGAAGCACGACCCAGGAAAGAAAATAACGTTATACCGGGAGGATCGACCATGTCCTACGATCCAAGAATATTGTTTGAGCAGATAGCGGCAAGCTTGAAGCAGAATCCGCGAAAGACGCTGGAAGAACTGTCGCAGAGTTTGCGCGTCAGCAAACGAACCATCAAGAAAACCGTGCGGCTGGCGACCGGCGGAAATTTCAGGAGCTACCGGGAAGGGGTCCTGATGGACCGGGTAAAGGGCTTTTTCGCGGTGCAGCCAGGAGTGGCGATCAAAGTCTTGTCAATTGACTTGGGGTTCAAATCTCCAAGCTCATTTGCGAGAGCGGTGCGGCGAGCTTCCGGCTCGTGCCCCGGCGAATTGCGGACCGTAGTGGCGGGAGAACTGCCAAGAGCGGAAAAGCACGCGACATTTTACTGAGTCTATGGAGAAGTGAGCTTGGAGCGAGCGTCGCGAAAAATTGAAGAAGTAATAGCTATCGCACGAAAGTGGCGCGCCCAGAGCGACGCCGTCGAAGACGCACGCGACATTTAGGCTCCTGTGCGCCGCAAATTCCCGTTTCCTAAAGTCCCGGGGATTCCTTAGACGCAGAAGGAGTGCATGACCACACGGTCGCTCTACCTGGATGGCGAGTACCAGCTCAAGAATCCGGCGTGGCACGTCGAGGAGTCGGCGTGGAAGGCCTGGCAGATTCTTCGCATCCTACGGCGAAACCGCGTTTCGCCGGCGACCGTTTGCGAAGTGGGATGCGGAGCCGGGGAAGTCCTGACGCAGCTTCAGCAGAGATTGAGCGGCGAACCGACGTTCTGGGGATATGACATTTCCCCGCAGGCCATGGAACTGGCGAAAAGCCGGGCCAACGAAAGACTGCGCTTTCGACTTGGCGATATTGGCGATGTCGAAGACGTTTACTTTGAGTTGATTCTGGTTCTGGATGTGATCGAGCACTTGCAGGATTATTTCCGGTTCCTGAGTGACTTGAAGGACAAAGGGCGGCACAAAATCTTTCACATTCCGCTGGACCTCTGCGCGCAAACCGTTTTGCGCAAGCACGCGCTACTCAAGCGGCGCGACATGTACGGGCACCTGCACTATTTTACGAAGGAGACGGCGCTGGAAACGTTGCGCGAGGCGGGCTACGAGATTTTGGACTGTTTTTATACACCGCGTGCGAACGCGCTCGGCGCGGCTGCGACACAGCGGCTCCTCAAGCTGCCTCGGCAGGTTTTCTTCGCGCTTCACCAGGACTTAGCGGTGCGCGTCCTGGGCGGCTACAGCCTACTAGTGCTGACCCGATGATCTCGATGCGCCTGCGGGATAGAATCTACATTTATTCATAGATTCGGCCTTCCAAGTCGTAGTAACCTCATTATTAGCCGCCGGGAAATCCGAGGCGATTATCCATGCCTATAAGCATCAAGAACCCGGAAACGGAAGAACTGGCGCGACAGCTCGCCGAGGAAACCGGCGAAACCATTACGGAAGTGATTAAGAAGTCTCTACAGGACCGCTTGCAACGTGTGCGGGGAAGGCGTCACGCAAGAGGATTGCCCGAGCAAGTTGCCGACATCCTGCAACGCATGGACGGATTACCAACGCTTGATGGGCGATCTGAGGACGAGATCCTAGGCTACGACCAGAACGGCGCGCCGGGCAACAAACGGCCCGACGGTGGTCCGCGTGGTGATTGATACTTCAGCGCTATTGGCAATCCTTTTTGGCGAACCAGAACGCGAGAAATTTCTAAGGTTGCTCAGCGAATCGAGTATCCGGTTATTGTCCGCAGCGAATGCTCTCGAAACGGCAATCCTTGTGGAAGCGCGCCGAGGAGAAATTGCGGGCCGGGAACTCGACCTTTTTCTCCATCGCACGAAAATCGAAATAGCCGCGGTAGATGCCGACCAGGTGGCCATTGCGCGATACGCCTGGCGAAAGTTCGGCAAGGGCCGGCATCCAGCAGCGCTGAATTTTGGGGACTGTTTCTCGTACGCATTGGCGAAAACTTCGAGTGAACCGCTGCTTGCCAAGGGCGCGGATTTCCCACAAACCGATTTGCAATTGCTTTAGTTTCAGAGCGTAACTATTCGAAGAGG
>QHYL01000007.1 GCA_003224105.1 Acidobacteriota bacterium
CCATGATCACCATCGCTGTTGACGCCATGGGCGGGGACCATGCACCACGTCCTGAAGTGGAAGGCAGTGTGCTGGCCGCACGCGAGTTTAACGTGCGAATCTTGCTTGTGGGGCAGCCGAATGTGGTGCGCGCCGAGCTTACCAAGCACTCCGCGCCGAATCTGCCAATTGAGATTGTGCCTGCGAGCGAAGTCATTGCCATGAATGATCATCCGGCGCAGGCTTTCCGGCGAAAGAAGGACAGCTCCGTGCATGTGGCGGCTCGTTTGGTCCGCGAGGGCAAGGCTGATGGCATCGTCAGCGCCGGAAACACTGGCGCGGTCATGACCGCGGCCAAGTTCATTCTCGGGACGCTCGAGTCTGTGGATCGTGTGGCGCTCGCCGCGCCTTTTCCCAATGCGCGGGGTGGCGTCTCCGTGCTGCTGGATGTTGGCGCCAACGTGGATTCCAGGCCCGAGCATCTGTTGCAATTCGCGGTAATGGGTGAGGTCTATTACCGGGCGACTTTTGGCAGCAGGCGTCCCCGCGTCGGCCTGCTTTCGGTGGGAGAGGAAGAAATCAAGGGCAACGTGCTGACGCGCGAGGTCTATACTCTGTTGAAGAAGAGTCCGGTGCATTTCGTGGGCAACGTCGAGGGCGGGGATCTTTTTTCCGGAATCGTGGACGTGATCGTGTGCGATGGTTTCGTTGGCAACATTGCGCTGAAGATTTGTGAGGGCCTGGCGGTCTCGATCTTTGATTCACTGAAGAAGTCCATGAAAAGCTCGCTTCTTTCCCAGGTTGGGGCAAAGCTTTCGCAAGGGGCATTCAAGGGATTGAAGAAAAAGATTGATTACACGGAGTATGGTGGCGCGCCGCTTTTGGGAACGAAGGGTGTTTGCGTGATAGGCCATGGGCGTTCGAACGCCAACGCCGTCAAAAACGCCATCCGGGTAGCCGCGGGGCTCGCCCGCGCGCGCATCAACGAAAGAATCGATCAGGAGCTCTCCGCCACCGCGGTTCCGGCCTGACGGTGGCACGGAGGAATCAGCCATGGGCAAAGTCGCATTTGTGTTTCCGGGACAAGCCTCACAATACCCGGGGATGGGCAAGGAACTCGCGGAGAAGTATGCCCTCGCCAAATCTGTCTTCGATGAAGCGGACAAGGCGCTGGGCTTTTCGATTTCCAAGCTGTGCTTCGAAGGCACGGAAGATGAGCTGAAGCTGACGGCCAACACGCAGCCGGCCATCCTGACCTGCTCTGTGGCCGCAGCTCGCGTTTTAGCTGAAAAAGGATTGGAGCCGGATTTTGTGGCCGGACACAGCCTCGGGGAGTACTCCGCGCTGGTCTGCGGGGGAGCGCTGAAGTTTGCGGACGCCGTTCGGCTTGTCCGCAAGCGCGGCACCTATATGCAGGACGCGGTTCCCCAGGGCGTAGGCGCCATGGCCGCGATCATGGGCTTGTCTCATGCGGTGGTCGCGGACGTTTGCAAGCGCGCTGCGAATGGCGAGGTTTGCACGCCTGCCAACTTGAATTCGCCGGAGCAGACGGTCATTTCCGGCCATGCGAGCGCCATTAAGCGCGCCGTCGAACTGGCTTCTCAAGCGGGAGCCAAGCGCGCCGTCATCTTGCAAGTCTCTGCGCCGTTTCACTCGGCTCTGATGACGCCGATGCAGGAGAAGTTCGAGCAGGATTTGCGCGGGGCGGAGTTTTCGAATTTGCGCGTGCCGCTGGCCACGAACGTGGATGCGGACACCATTACGACGGGCGCGGAAGCGCGCGAAGCGTTGATTCGCCAGGTTTCCATGCCGGTGCGATGGGAAGAGTCGGTGCGCCTGTTGATTGATGAGGGCGTGAACACTTTTGTGGAAGTGGGACCGGGCCGCGTTCTGACCGGGTTGCTGCGGCAAATCGAGCGCTCGGCGGGGGCTTTGAACGTTGAGGACGAAAAGAGCCTGACAGTCACGGCGGAAAAAATTGGAGCGGCGCGCTCGGACGCGGCGTAAAGCAGTTCTAAGTTTTTAGTTTTAAGTTTTAAGTAAGGAAAGAACGCTCGGAAGATGAAATGAGAAGCCTGTGGGTGCAAGGTGGCCTAAGAATCTAATGGACCTCGTTAACCCGAAAATATTTTCGCGACTGCCGGCAATCCCGGTTCTGCCTTCTTTGTTTTCTCTACTTAGAACTTAAGACTTATAACTTAGGACTTCTGCGGAATGTTCAGCCTGAAAGACAAAGTAGCGTTAGTTACAGGCGCGTCGCAAGGCATCGGCCGCGACACTTCGCTGGCGCTTGCCGGGGCGGGAGCGAAAGTGGCTGTCGCCGCGCGCAATGAAGAAAAACTTGCGGCGCTTGCGAAGGAAATCGCCGCGGCAGGCGGAGAAGCTTTCGCTGTGAAAATGGACGTGGCCGATGCCGAGCAGGTGAGGGCAGGATTCAAGGCGGTCATCGAAAAGTTTGGGCGACTCGACATTCTGGTGAACAACGCGGCGATTACTCGTGACGGATTGGCTCTGCGCATGAAGGCCGAGGACTGGGACGCGGTGATCCGCACGAACCTGACCGGGGCGCATCTCTGCATCCAACAGGCTCTGGCCACCATGATGCGCGCGCGCGCGGGCCGCATCATCAACATTGCTTCCATCGTGGCCCAAATGGGGAACGCGGGCCAGGCCAATTATGTCGCGGCCAAAGCCGGCCTGATCGGGTTGACCAAAGCCATCGCTATGGAAATTGCCTCGCGCAACATTACAGTGAACGCCGTCGCCCCCGGCTTCATCGAGACACCCATGACCGACGTGCTCTCTGACAAAGTGAAGGAAGATTTGAAGACGCGCATTCCCCTAGGCCGGATGGGCTGCCCGCGCGACGTTGCCGCCGCTATCGTTTTCCTCGCGAGTGATGAGGCCGGCTACATCACGGGCCACGTCCTCGACGTCAACGGGGGCATGTATTTGGCTTAGGAGACTAGAGCAGTGCCATCGAGCGCCTACAATCCTGACGAGGTCTTGGCGGCCTTAGAGCGTCAAGATTACGAAGCGGTCCTGCAAGGGGCTCTACCCCATGCTAATGCTGGGAATTCATCAGCCCAATGCATGGTGTCTTTGCTCTATCAATGCGGCTTTGGTCTTCCTCGAGATTTAGCTAAGGCCGAAGAGTGGTTGTTGAAGGCAGCAGCACAAGATAATCCTCTCGCGTGGAACAATCTCGGGACCCTCTACATAATTGGAGGCGCTGGCCTAACTCACGGCCCAGAGAAGGCCACTGAATGCTATGTTCGAGCGAAAGAACTTGGGTTTGACTGTGCTGAACCATACCCACCGGGAGTTTAAGATCCGTGTCCCGTGGTCTGGCCGCAAAGTTGACCTTGCGGGGGGCCCTGACTAGAATGGGCAGGTTATCCGGGGGCGTAATTTCAAGGCAAACTGGCTCGTAACCGCGGCAAGGCGCCGCGAATCCGAGAATGCGGGCCCGAACACACGAGTTTCGCGCGGCTGTACTCCGCGCAAGCAGGGCAGGCTCTTTAGCCTGGGACAGCGGACCAAATAGCACGTACACCGATTGAACATCGCGGAGGACACGGATGGCCAGCGTAGAAGAACGCGTGAAGCAGATTATCGTCGAGCAGCTCGGCGTGGACGAAGCGGAAGTGACGCCCACGGCGTCGTTTGTGGACGACCTGGGAGCCGACTCGCTCGATCAGGTAGAATTAGTGATGGCGTTTGAGGAGGCCTTCGGCATTGAAGTGCCCGACGAAGACGCCGAGAAAATGACCACGGTGAAAGACGCCGTCGAATATATCGACAAACACGCCAAAGGTAAGTAAGCCACGGAACGATCACCTCAACAGGGAAGGGAACGTTGACTCGCCGGGTAGTTGTCACGGGTGTTGGACTAGTTTGCGCGCTGGGAATCGGCACGGAGGAAAGCTGGCGGAACCTCGTCGCCGGATGCAGCGGCATTGCGCCCATTACACATTTCGACACCACCGGATTCGATTGCAAAATCGCCGGAGAAGTGAAAAACTTCGACCCCTTCCAGTGGATCGAAAAAAAAGAACTCAAGAAGATGGCGCGCTTCATTCAGATTGCGCTGGCCGGGGCGGATTTTGCCGTGAAGTCCGCCAACTGGAAGCCTGAGGATTCGAACCTCGATGAAGTGGGCGTTTACGTTTCTTCCGGCATCGGTGGATTCGACATCATCGAGCGCGAGCATGGCAAGCTGCTGAACGGCGGCCCGGGCAAGATTTCTCCCTTTTTCATCCCTTCCGCCATTGTCAATCTGGCGTCCGGACAAATTTCCATTCGTTATGGCGCGCGCGGACCGAATTCCGCCACCGCCACGGCGTGCTCTGCCTCCGCGCATGCCATTGGCGACTCCTTCAAGATTATCGAGCGTGGAGCCGCGGAAATGATGATTTGCGGCGGCGCTGAAGCTACCATCACCCCCATGGGGGTCGGTGGATTTGCCTCGATGAAGGCGCTCTCCACGCGCAATGACGATCCCCAGCACGCCAGCCGTCCGTGGGACGCGGGCCGCGATGGATTCGTCGTTGGCGAAGCAGCCGGAAGAGAACGGAGACGGCGCTTATCGCGTGATGATGGCGGCGCTTAAGGATGCGAAGCTCACTCCCAACGACATCGGCTACGTGAACGCTCACGGCACTTCCACGCCCATAGGTGACGTGATCGAAACGCGCGCGCTCAAGCGCGTATTCGGCGAACGCGCTAAGAAGGTTCCCATCAGCTCCACTAAATCCATGACCGGCCACTTGCTGGGCGGCGCGGGGGGCCTTGAGGCCGGCATCAGCGTCTTGGCGCTGCGCGATCAGACGCTCCCGCCCACGATTAACCTCGAGAATCCCGATCCCGAGTGCGATTTGGACTACATTCCGAATCACGCTCGCAAAGCGTCGGTCGAATACGCGCTTTCGAATTCCTTTGGATTTGGCGGCACCAATGCCGCGCTCGTTTTCCGGCGCTGGTCCGGAAAGTAATGAATCCTTACGATGAGCTACGGTCGAAGCGGGCTGAAATTTCGAGGGAGTGGGCATCGAGGACCTTTGCCGCAGGGAGCACTTTCCGCATATTTGCCAAGAGAGAGTCTCCCAGGATTAAGAAATTTCTGATTCGCGAGATCGGCGACGGTAGCAAACTGGCAAGATGTGGGGACGCTTCTGCGTACGAAAATGCTCTTAGAAGTATTATCCACAAACTGAGGCGCCGGACCAAAACTAATCGAAAGATGAAACATCGAAGGCCGAATTTCGGCCAAGCCGCAAAGGTAGTCAATCTTTACGTCAAGGCTCTCCTTCAGCTTCCGGACTATTTGCTTCCATACAACAAACGTAAGCTCGAAGAGTATGCCCATGTGGCTTTGGACAGTCAGATTCTGGGTCGAATGTGGGGCCGAAAAGGTAAGCCTGGGCACTTCCAAAAAGAATTGATAAGTGCTGGGATTAAGAAACGGCCAGTCCTAAGCAACCTCAAAGATGAACATGAGTATTCTAAAATCCAAAAAGTCCTCGCAGATTCCTGCTCGACTAGAGCCATTCCGAGGATCGCCTATGATTACTATTGGGCGTTGAGAGAAAAATGAACATCATCGTGTGCATCAAGCAGGTTTCTGCGAAGGACGCGCCCCTGGCCATTGCGGGGAATTGGATCAAAGAATCCGACATCGGTTTCGAAATGAATGAGCCCGACAGCTATGCGCTGGAAGAAGCGCTGCGGCTTAAGGAAAAGCACGGCGGCGAAGTGGTTGCGCTCTCGATGGGGCCGGAGCGCGTGAAGCAAACAATTAAAGAAGCTTTGGCGAAAGGCGCGGACCGCGCTATTCACATTGCCGACGACAACTTCGCACAGCTCGATCCGCTGGGCTCGGCAAAAGCCCTCGCGGCTGCTATTCAAAAGGAAAAGGCCGATCTCGTTCTAACGGGATTGCAGAGCGATGACCACGGCTTCGGCCAGACCGGCGTTTTGCTCGCTGCATTGCTCGACCGTCCGCACGC
>QHYL01000008.1 GCA_003224105.1 Acidobacteriota bacterium
TCTAGGCGCCCCTGGGCGCACTCTTAGTGTTCTTCACGCCCAACGGAAACTCCCATTATACGGGCCGCCCCAAACAATCGTCAACGCACCTTTTCCCTCCGTTCTTGGGCATAATGACGACGTACCGAATCGAGCGGGCCTCGTACAATGGCAGTATAGAAGCTTCCCAAGCTTCGGACGTGGATTCGATTCCCATCGCCCGCTCCAGAAATCCGCAAAATCCACGTTGATTCGGCTGCCCTTATTCACCCGCCGTCCCTCAATTTGAGCTTGAGAACCGGGGTTTTGCGCCCAAGAGCTTCGTGGACGGCTCAACGGAATCCGCAGCGATACTAGAGCTTATCGCCCCACTCCTTCATCGCGATCGCCAAAGAACGGTCAAGCCATCCCAAGAATGCGGCCTCCACCCTGTCAGGCTCGGTCGTCCACGTGATTACGAACGGTTCTAGACAGGAGGGAATGACATCGCTGCTTACGCGTTCTCCACGGATTAGGACGTCTTCCTCTGCTTCGTCGAAGGTTTCCAATAAGAGAAATGCAGTCACTTCTATAACGCCCGTAAGCTCTTTCCCGATGTGATGAAAAGAGACGACGAATACCAGGCGAGTTTTGTCGTACCGCACCGCCGCTTTGACAAAGTAGTGGCCTTCGCTGAAGTTTATCCACTTTTTTAGCGTCAGCGCGTCGTTGAGTCTCGTGACCTCAAACTTGTACCAGTGCGAGTTCTGATGATCTGGTCCACCCTCCTGTACCCGAACATCAGGCCTTTCTTCTCGCAAAAAGACCTTACGCGTCAATTCCCCCAATCCTCGTTCTACATATTCAGACGCAATCAAACGGAGTCGTTCGGCGACTGTGTTGACGCCAAGCAATTCCTGGCGCCTAACCTGTCGGCGTTTGTTGAACTTCACCTCTAGGCTTTCGATCACTGCGCTGGTGAGAGACTTTTCTGCCCGCTGCTCGGCCTCTACATCTAGGCTTAGCGCCTGCAAAATCGCATTCTTCTCTAGAGCCGCAAATATATTTACGAGACCCTGTAAATTCCCGTGATCTGCGGATTCCAAGGCGCCTATGTAATCCATCCGCATACCACGATCCACGACCAAAGGCAGCAAACCAGCCTTAAGCAACACCATTGTTGTAATGACCCGCGCGACGCGACCGTTTCCATCCTGGAAGGGATGAATTTGAGTGAACCGATGATGTAACCATGCTGAAACAAGCAACGGATTTTCGTTCTCGTAGGACTCCAGCCATTTCAAAAGGCTATCGACCTCTGAAGCGACATGCTCTGGCGGTGCGTACTCGTGGATCGATCCGTCTGGCCTCTTCGGATTGTTCGCATGGGCCTTGAACGCTCCACGCCTGAGAGGCACCTCCATACGGCTACCGAACTGGTCTACGGCCGTGGTAGTCAATTGATGTCGGGTCAGAATCGCATGTAACTCAAGTAACGCCCCTCGAGTAAAAGGACGAGAGTGAGCAATCAGGTCTTGCACGAGGTGAATAGCGGCTTCCTGATCGCGAAGAATATCGACCAGACTTGATGGCTCAATGTTAGTACTCTCTCGCTGAATCAAGTCTTCGATAAAGCCCTTCGCAATGAGCGCTTCTGTCGTGCCCCTGTCGAGGTCGTAGATACGTTCCAGGATGCCCGTTTCGATACTAAGAGATCTAATTAGCCTTTCGGTGAATTGTCTCAGCCCAGTCGCGTTTGAGTCCTTCAGTCGAGCCTTGAATTGTTTCCAGCTCTCTGTTAGAGGCACTATGTCCGATAGGTCGATTTTTCTCTCTTGCTCAGTAAGAGGCTCTATATGCTTCCATCGATATTCAGTATTCAGAGCTCCGGTTTCCATGGAACCTCCAGCTGTCTAGACACTAGCAGCGAGTCTAAAAGCTAGCAAAGAACCCATTGTATCGGACGGCTCAATGGGCGGCCTAAGATTCGTTCTTACTTTTGCCGTCACATTCGCTAGTCGTACATTAAGAATTCTTGCTAATATTATTGTGAAATGGACGAACAAGAAAGGAGAACCAATAATCATGAATGCCGCTGAATTGGCTATCGTTATTAGCTCTCTTCTTTCGTTGATTCTTTTCGCCTTTCTGATATTTTCGCTATGGCCCGCACAAAGAATTGATCTCTTTCGCCAACAAATGTTCGCTATTCGCGACGAGTTGTGGGATTTTGCTGCTGAAGGCAAAATCTCATTTGATGACCCCGCATACATGCTTCTGCGTCAACTAATGAATGGTTTCATTCGTTACGCCCACAATCTCACTCTGTATCGGATACTACTGTCGTTTCTCCAATGGAAGTATGTGCTCGGTGAACCCGAAGGCCACTGGGCCACATCCTGGAACGAAGCAGTAAATCAACTACCGAGTGAAAGCACCAAGGAAACACTGCAAAAGTTCCATTCCAGGGCTATGGAGTTGGTTTTGGGGCAGATTGCGCTTAGTCCCGGAGTGCTGACTTTTTGTATGTTGCTAGCGCCGATCTTTCTGACCATCGTCGTGGTTCGTACGCAATGGACCAACTTCAGAAGAATCTATCGAGATGTAACTGGCAAAATCCCCATCTCGTTTATTGAGGAAGAGGCTGCTAAGGCTTAAGCCGCAAACTTGCTGTAAGGCACTTAGCCGGGTGCCGCAAACACCGTTCTTGCGTGTGGGGATTTTGCCCTTTCTCGGGCTCCCCTACCACACACAATGCAAACAACTTACAAACCCCTGAAAAACAACCGATCCAACGGAAAATTTCTTCCGTTCTAACTCTCAGCATCCAAACGACTTATTTATCGCTTGACAAATAGTAAAAATCTAGTATACTGGGTTCCTTCCTCCAAAATGTCGCTAACTCTTGTATTTGCCACACTTCCGAAAATTCGCCCGTAACTCCAATCATTGCCACAGATCCCAAAACCCCCTCCCGTAAGTCTTGTGTTTGCCACACTTGCGACCCCCTCCCCCCGTCCATTTCATCCCCTTCTCCTCTTCCTTCTCTCGCCACGAGTCACTCGCCACTTCCTCGTGGTTGCAAATTTGCCCCTTTGTTTTCAAGCAGTTGCAGGATGCTCCCTCCGCAACCCTTTTCTTTTCATGTTTTTGCATGGTTACCCGGGGGTGGTAGGGGGCAAGCCCAGAAGGCATGCTCGCCCCGGGGCAAATCACCACGCGGGAGGGACTTCGAGCATCCACGCATTGGAGCCGCCAGTGGCTTCCCAAATGGCGAGGTGCTTGCCATCCTGCGAAGGAATAGCCCAGCCGACGTATGGTTTGGTTTCTTGAAGGACGGATTTTGCGTGGCCCTGAAGATCAATGTTAATCAACGCCGTCGTTTCTCCGTGACGCACCGCGCTGGCCCAGAAGCTTTTTCCGTCGGCGGCCCAGTCAATCGTAGCCAGCCGCCCCCACTCTTTTACCTTGAGCACGCGCTGCCTCCCGCCCCGCGTCAGGACCAGCCGGATTTCGGCTTCCGCAGACGCGCGCATTTTTTTCGCCAGCGCCAGCGTGCGCCCGTCCGGCGAAAGGCTCCAATTGAAGTATTGCCATTCCGGTTCGCTGGTGCGGAGCAGCTCCTTTTTTGCCCCGCTCTTCGCGTCGAATTCGTAAAACACCAGCGCATCTTTCGTGTACTTGCTGTACAGGCATTCGCGCGAAGGCAGCCGCGCGCACTGGAAATTGTTGATGCCGGAATCTTCCAGCACCAGTTGCGAAATGCCTCCGTCCAGCGGAACGCGCATCAGCCGCAGGTTGCGCGATTGAAACTCCCCTTCCGGCTGCGTGTTTGCAGCGCTGTGGCCCGCCACATTCGAGTTCTGGCTCGAAGGCGCGCCGTTCCCCGCCTCCGCGCTCTTTCGCTCCGCTTCGGTCAAATAGAGAATTTCAGTGCGCTCGGGATTGAGCCGAAGAATATTCGGCGATCCCTGGACACCGGCGACAAGCTCCGGAGTCGCGGCGCCGATTTGCTGGCGAAAAATATGAAGCGTGCCTTCACGATCAGATACATACAAAACGGATTTGCCGTCAGGCGTCCATTCATACGGACGGCTCTGGCGCTCGTCCATCGTGAGGCGTTGCAGCTTGCCAATTTCGCGCGTCCTCGCATCCACGTCCGCCACAAAGACGGCTGGCGCGATGTTCGTGCGAATGAACACCGCATGCTTTCCGTCCGCGGACATATTGATGACCGGTTTCCAGTCCGGGCCGCTGGTGAGGCGCACGGGAGCGCCCCAGCGCCATCCGGGCCGCGTGTCCACTTTCAGCGACCACACGTTGGACTCGCCCTGATTGGGAGGCTCTTCCGCGCGCGAGAAAAGAATCCGGTTGTCGCGCGTCCAGACCAGCCCGTATTGGAGCCGGTAATCGTTGAGAATCAAATCCGTTTTGCTGCTGGCCAGTTCGTACATTTCGATTTGCACGTCTTCGGTGCCGTAGCCCGGCCAATAGACGTCCTTGAGATAAACGAATCGCTGGCTGTCGGGCGACCAGGCGGGTGGGCCAATCACAAATCCAGGAACATTCACGGCCATGCGCGGTTCGCCGCCGTCGGTGCTGGTCAGCCAGATTTCGGAGTGATTGAACTTGTCGCCCCGCAAGAAAGCGAGTTGTTTGCCGTCAGGCGAGACGCTTCCGGCTTCTCCTTCGGTGACCAGCTTTCGCGGAGCTCCTCCCAGCAGAGGAATGTTCCACAAGCCGGAGTGTTCCTCACTCTCCGCCACCGCTTCCGCGAGCAAATGACTCCCGTCGGGATACCAGCTCACATGATGAACGCGGAATCCTTCTGGGAGAGACAAGGCGTGGGATTCGTCCGTGGCAATCTCGCGCAGAAACGCTCCACGCGGATCAATGTAAGCCAGATAACGCCCATCGGGAGAGATCGCTCCGAAGTAAACCGGCGCGTCAGGCGAATTGGCCGTCAACCGAATTTCCTTGGGAAGAACCGGCTGCAGCGCGCGGGAGGCCCGCATTCCCACGTGGAGGCCGAAGCCGAGCGCAAGCAGAACAATCATCAATCCAGCAGCTACCAGCCGCCACCGCGATTTAGATGCGCTGGAGATAGCGGTATTTGGAGCTACGGGGCGCTGGGCTGGAGAAGTTTCCACGGAAGGAAATTCCACAGGAGCGAGGAAGCGATATCCGCGGCGCGCCAGCGTTTCCACAAAGCGGGGATTCTCTGCCGAGTCGCCCAGCGCATCGCGCAGCCGCTTGACCGCGGCGTTCAGGCCGTGGTCGAAGTCCACGAACGTATCGGCGGGCCACAGGCGGCCGTGGAGATCCTCCCGGGTGACCACTTCGCCGGGACGCTCCAGAAGCATGGACAAGACCTGAAAGGGCTGCTCCTGCAGGCGAACCTTGAGGCCGTTGCGGCGGAGTTGCCCGGCGCGCAGGTCTACATCAAAGATTCCAAAGCGGATAACTCCGTTTGCGGCTTCACCTGGCATTTGGCCCACCTTGACCGGGCTCCTTAGGTAATAACGGTTTTATCCGTGACAAAGTTTCCTGCCGCGATCCTATCGAGCTGCAACAAATAGACGCCGATTCCACGAATAGGCTCCCGGGGGCGAGGAACAAGGGGAAAAGCGAAATCCCGTGTAATTTTTCACCCTATCTCTTTGACGCAAGGGAACTTATCTGGTCATCCGCAATTGAGAAGCTCGCCTCCTCTGCGGCATTGAAGTACCTACGCGGCTGAACCATTTTGGCGCCATCGCGAGGTGCGCGCCATGTTGGTCACGAAGGTGAAGACGTTTGGGAAGGGCCTTCGGTTTTTGCTCTTTTTTGCGCTTCTGCCGGCAACGAGCACGAATCTTTGGGGCAAGGCTCCCGCAAGAGGTGAAGCTCCGGAAATTGCGCGGGTAACCATTTCGGTCTACAACCACGCGGAAGTCCCGGCAGACGTGCTGGAGCGGGCCGAGAAAGAAGCGTCGCAAGTTTTTGGCCGGACCGGAATCGAAGTGACTTGGCTGAATTGTAGAATCCCCGCCGTGAGCGAAGAAGCGTCGCGAGCCTGCCGCGAGGCTGTCTTTCCCGAGCATCTGCATTTGCGAATCGTGCGAAGGTCGCTCGGCCTGACAGGGGAGACGATGGGGATCTCTTTTCAAGCGGACGACGGAAGCGGATGCTATGCCGACCTGTTTTACGAACCAATGGAGCAATTGCACCAAAGCGACGGGATAGACCTTGCAAGTCTCCTGGGTCATGTGGCGGCGCACGAAATAGGGCACCTCTTACTTGGCGCGAAGTCGCACTCCGCAGCGGGCATTATGCACGCGCACTGGACCGCCGAAGAGCTTGCAATCGCGAAAGTTGGCGGTCTGGCTTTCCTGGAAAAAGAGTCGCGTCGAATGAA
>QHYL01000009.1 GCA_003224105.1 Acidobacteriota bacterium
CGTGCCAGCGAAACCTGAGCTGGGTGTGAGTTGAAGCTGGTACTGCGCGGGCTGACCGGCAGAGACAGACGCAGCGGCCGAGCTGCCAAACGCAGCTGCCACGGAAAAGGCCGGATTGGCGGTGGCGCTAAGGGCAATCGTTTGCGGGGAATTTGGAGCATCGTCCGCAATGACCAAGTTCGCGCTGCCTTGGCCCGAAGCTGTCGGGCTGAAAACAAGCGAAATGGAACAACTTGCGGCCGGCGCAAGCGGAGCAGTGCAAGTGCTGGACACGCCAAATTCCGACGCGTTGGAGCCAGTGAGAGAAAGCGAAAAAACCTGCAGGGGAGCATTTCCGGAGTTAACGGCCGTTAGAGTTTGAGGCCCGCTGGATGCTCCTTGAGTGGTGGCGGGAAACGATGGCGCCGGCGGCGAAAGACTGAGAGCCGACAACACAGGGATACCCGTGCCGCCAAGGACAACTCCCTGCGGAGAGCTTTGAGCATCGTCTGTAATCACCAGGTCGGCGGTGCGCTGGCCGGGGGCCGCGGGACTGAAAACAAGAGAGATGGTGCAGCTGGAGGCAGGCGCGAGCGGGGCGGTGCAGTTGTTCGTTAAGCTGAAATCTGAAGGGTTGGGCCCTGCGAGAGAAATCGAGGAAATGTGCAGCGTGATATTCCCGGAGCTGATGACCGTCAAGGATTGAGGCACGCTGGAGGATCCCTGGTTGATGGATGGAAACGAGACAGCAGAGGGCGAGAATGTGACGGCGGGGGCCGGGGCGATGCCTGTGCCGTTGAGGACCAGAGTCTGCGGGGATCCGGGGGCGTTGTCGGCAATCTGAAGGTTTGCGGTGAATGCGCCGACGGTTGCCGGATTGAAGGTAATGGTAATGGAACAGTGGGCGTTGGAAGAAAGTGCTGCGGGGCAAGTGTGCGTTTGGGAAAAACTGGAGGAATCGGCTCCGGAAATCGAAATGGAATTGATGGTGAGCAGTTGATTCCCAATATTAACGAGGGAAAAGACTTGGGGCGCGCTGCTGAAGCCGGCGGTGGCAGTGAAGTTCGAGGCGGTGGACGGAAAAATGGAGGCGGCGGAGCCGCTAACGGCCTGCACGGGATTGCCTGTGATAGCCAATCCCTGACAGCACACGGAAACCCCGGGGCTGAATGGGGATCCGAGGATTTCTGTGAGGTTGCCAGTTTGCTGGTCCACGAGATAGGTGTGCACCTCGCCGGCAGACGTTGACCCGTCTGTGGAGTAAATGTACGGCCCCATCGGATCGGCAACCGAAGCGCCTTTGGACAAGACAACCCCCGGAAGCGATGCAACCGGAGTGGCGTTACCCGTGGCCTGATCCACGGAGAAAACAACGGCGTCCTGAATGGAAAGGTACAAAAAGTGGCCGGAGCTTTCGACGACCATTCCTTGCGGCGTAGTGCTCAAGTCAAGAGGCGGGCCACAAGTGGGCAGGGTCCCATCTACTGGTGAGATGGCACAAGTTACCAGATGAGCCGCAAAAAGACCTCCCACCGCAAAGACGAAACGACCTTGCGGGTCAATAGCGAAGTCTGTTCCGCGGTTTTCGGGATTTGGAGCGACGCCTTGAAACGAAAGGTTCCCTGCGCCGTCGATGAAATACACCTCCGGTCCGCTTTCCATGGTTCCGTCGTTACCGATTCCCATACCGACATAGAGGCGAAGACCCTTGGAATCGGTGAGCAACTGTATCGGGGAGTCTTGGTTAAGAACGCTTGCGACCAAACGGAGGACAGGGCTGGAGCCCGAAGTATCAATCGCCAGGGAAGCAACGGCGCTCAGCCCTGCAGGATCTCCGCCATTAGCGAGGAGATAGCTGACGAAAAGAAACTGGCCGGAGGGTTCCGTAGCCATAGACAACGGCTGCGAGGGGGGAAACCAACCTGAAGAAAGGGGAGGAACAGCAAAAGGCGAAGCAGGAACTTCGGAGAGAGACCCCGTGGTTGGATCGATCTGGAACATCGAGATGTCGTCGCTGGTGGGGTTTAAAACAAAAAGAAACTTCCCCTGGCCGTCGATGGCCAGGAGGCCGCCTTCGAATCGCTCGCTAAAGGGTGAATTGAGTAACAGGTTCAGCGACCCCGTCTGGCTGACTTTGGCGAATCCAGGAACAGAAGAGGGAGAAGGCGAGCCGGAAGCGGAAGCGTAAACGTATTGTTGAGAGGTCTGCGCCGAAACTGGCGAGAGGGCGCTGAGGAAAATGGTTAGAAAGGAAAGAAGACCCAGAAAGGCGAAGCGAGGAAGGATTCGAGAGGAAAAAGTACAACGCGCCAACGGAAGGGGTTCCATTTGCGTGGCCATAGAGCTTTCCTTGGCCGTAAGTCGAGCGGCGCGCACTGGATTTTTGAGAAGGAAGCAGTCAGTCCCGAAGAGAAAAGTAAGCCTGCGGCAGAGGAAAGTCAATGACGAAATTATCATTCGGGTACGGTCATGGGCAGTATTCCCAAAATGGGAATTCGGGAATGATCGCACTTCGATCAGGTTCGACGGGTTTGAACCCTAGGTGGGCGTCCACCGGGGATGGCCGGAGAAGAGGCCGTTGACGAAACCGACGTCGTAGCAAACGAAAACCCCAAAACACAGGCTGAGAACGCCGGAGCCGAGGATGAGGCTGCGATTGAGCCAGGTAAAACGATGGCCGGCGAAAGAAAAAGGAAGGGCCATCGCGGCGGTGATGAGCATCATGCCGGCGATGGTGCCGATGCCGAAGATGAGCAGATAGAGCAGCGCCCACTTGGGACTGCGAATCGTGCTCAAGACCAGCCTGTCGGCGTGATGCTCCTGCGCAGCCGAATGCGAATGCCAGTGAAAATGCAGGTGATGACCATGCTCATGGACGTGGGCATGCGTTCCCGTAACGCGAGGATGGCTGAGTGAGAACTTCTCGCTGAGCCATTTCATCGCGCCAGTGAGGTTGAGCACGCCAAGCAAAATCAACATCAGTCCAACGGAGAATTCCATGGTGAGGCCGGCACGGGGCGGAATGACTACGCCAAAGAGGATGATGGCGCTGCCGACAATGGCAATCGTTAGCGTGTGGCCGCAGCCCCAAAGGATGCCGATGAGACCAGCTTTGGGGATGGAGCGTTCGCGGCTGACAATGGTGGAAACGGCAATGACGTGGTCGGGATCGGTGGCGTGGCGCATACCGAGAAGAAAGCCGACGACGAGAATGGCAAGTCCGCTGGTCAGTGATGAATGCATGAGCGCTCGGCAGCCGTGGACCGAAAATCGATTATAGAGACGCTGCTAGTTGTTTCCATCGGTCCGGATAGTTTCTCCACGCCGCGATCCCTCGCTTCGCTCGGAATGACCGCGCACCATTATGCGACAGTTTGGAATGATTTGAAACGAACGGACCCTTGATGAGCTTGAGGCCGGAACCGCTATTCTCCGCGGAGGATGCGCGTGATCTCGGTGGCGGCGAAGGGGAGGCGGGCGCCGCGGCGGGAAATGAGATAGACGTGGCGCGGAATATTGAGCTGGCGAATTTTCAATTCTTTCATCCAGCCGTGTTCGATCTCCCATTGCACGCACATGCGCGGAACGATGGCCACGCCCATGCCCATTTGCACGAAGCGCTTGATGCTATCGATAGTGGGCATTTCGATGGGCATGTTGAGCGCGGCACGATGACGCGCGAAGAGTTCGATGACGCGGCGGCGAAAAGGCGATTCGACGCTGTGGGCGATGAACGTTTCTTTGGCCAGGTCAGCGACATCCACTTCGCGTTTTTTCGCCAAGACATGTTTCGGCGGGACGACCAGGGTCAGCTCGTCTTTCAGGATTTCCGTGGCCTGAAGCTGGGGATCACGCGGGACGAAAGAAATGGCGCCGAGATCGAGGCGATAGTTCAGGACCTCGTGCGGAATATCGCGGGAAAGCATGCGATGGACGCGAATCAGGACTCCGGGGTGCAGTTCGCGGAAGGTGGCGAGGGCGGGGAGAAGCGCGTGGATGGAGCTTTCGTTGACGCCAAGGGAGAGTTCGCCGCGCTTAAGGCCTTCGAGCTCGGTGAGGCCTTTCTTGACTTCGTCGCGGAGATTGATGAGGCGTTCGGCATAGTCGCGGAGAAGGGTGCCCGCGTCGGTCAAGCGGACGGGGCGGGCTTCGCGGACAAAAAGCGGCTGGCCGAGAGAGTCCTCGAGCTTGCGAATGGCCAGGCTGATGGCCGGTTGCGTGCGATAAAGACGTTCGGCCGCGCGGGAGAAGCTGCCCTCCTTGGCGACCATCAGAAAGACTTGTAGTTCACCGAGATCCACATGCCCCCCAGGCTAGTCTATGGTTTCCTAGTATAAGATGGAATTATCAAAAGCAGAATAAAGATAAATTGGACTGTTAGGGGGCGGCGTGCGTTACTAGAGGCTGGGAGACCCTATGGATACCGTAAGGATCTTTGACACCACTCTCCGCGACGGGGAGCAATCACCAGGCTTTTCGATGAATACGAGCGAAAAGCTGCGGATGGCCCGGCAACTTGCCGCGTTGAATGTCGACGTGATCGAAGCGGGATTCCCGATCGCATCACGGGGCGACCTGGAAGCGGTGCAGATGGTGGCAAAGGAAGTGCGCGACGTGCCGATTGCGGCGCTGGCGCGGGCCAGGAAAGGCGATGTGAGCGCGGCGCTGGAGGCTCTGAAGCCAGCGGTTGCGCCCAGACTACACGTTTTTCTGGCGACCTCGGACTTGCACCTCAGCGTGAAGCTGAAGATGACGCGGGAACAGGCTCTGGAAGACATCGGAGCAATGGTCCGGTACGGTCGGCAGCACGTGGGAGTAGTGGAGTTTTCGGCGGAAGATGCCGGACGGACGGATATAGATTTTCTGTGCAAGGTGTGCCGCGTGGCGGTGGATGCGGGCGCGACGGTCTTGAACCTGCCGGATACCGTGGGATACGCGGTGCCGGAAGAGTACGGAGCGATGTTCACGAGAGTGCGCGAGTTTTTGGGCGACCCAGATGGAATCACGCTGAGCGCGCACTGTCACGACGACCTGGGCCTGGCGGTGGCGAATTCCCTGGCCGCAGTCCGCGCGGGCGTGCGGCAGATTGAGTGCACGATTAACGGCATCGGCGAGCGCGCGGGAAATGCGTCGCTCGAAGAAGTAGTGGTGGCGCTGGCGGTGCGCAAAGAGAGCTTTGGTGTAACGACGGGAATTCGCCTGGACCAGCTCTTCCCTGCCAGCCGCCTGCTCACGGAGATTACGGGAGCGCAAGTGGCGCCGAACAAGGCCGTGGTGGGCGCGAACGCGTTTGCACATGAGGCGGGCATCCACCAGGACGGGATTATCAAGAATCCGTTGACATACGAAATCATTTCGCCGCAGACGGTGGGAGTGCCCAATCGCTCGCTGGTGATGGGCAAGCACTCGGGACGCAATGCCTTGCGCATGACATTGAAGGATTTGGGGTTTGAGGCGAATGACGCGGAACTCGCGGAGATCTACCGGCGCGTGACCACACTGGCAGACGAATCGAAGCAGCTGCGCGCGCGCGACATTTTAGGGATCGCACATGAAGTGATCCGCCGACGCCCGGCGGCCATGGCAGCGGAATCGTCCTCCATTGCCTGATGCACTCGCTCCAACAGAGATTGCGAAGCGGCAAGCCTGAATTGAGCTAGAGTTTGTGCGAAGGGCTTGCGGCGGCGCAGGTTTTCTATCAGCACGGGGATTGGTATGAAGAAGAAGATTGTTTTGCTCCCAGGAGACGGAATCGGCCCGGAAGTGACGCGGGCGGCGACGGGCATCCTGCGGGAGACGGCTCAGGAGTTCAGTCACGAATTCGAGTTCGTGGAACTTCCACTGGGCGGCGCGGCGATTGACGCCACGGGGACGCCTCTTCCTAATGAAACGCTGGACACTTGCCGGAAGGCGGACGCGGTGTTTCTGGGCGCAGTTGGCGGACCGAAATGGGATGCGCTGCCCGTCGGGAAGCGGCCAGAGAGCGGGTTGCTCGGCTTACGCAAAGGCATGGGACTTTACGTCAATGTCCGGCCAGTGAAGCTGATGGAGCCGCTGCGCGGACTTTCGCCGCTGAAGGCGGAGCGGCTGGGGGACTTGGACCTGGAGATTGTGCGCGAACTTTCCGGCGGAATGTACTTTGGCGAGCGCGGGAACGTTGCGGAAAACGGAGTGGAGCGGGCGTGGGACACGGAGTCGTACTCGACGCCGGAGATCGAACGGATTGCGGCGTTTGCGTATACGCGGGCGGAGAATCGAACGGGGCGGCTATGCTCGGTGGACAAGGCCAATGTGCTCACAAGTTCGCAGCTTTGGCGACGAACCGTGACGGCCATGAATGCGGTCTATCCAGCGGTCAAACTTGAACACATGTACGTGGACAATGCGGCGATGCAGTTAACGCTGAAGCCGTCGCAGTTTGACGTGATGCTGTGCAGCAATATGTTCGGGGATATTTTGAGCGACGCGGCGGCGGCGCTGGTTGGGTCTATAGGTCTGATTCCCTCTGCAAGTTTTGGGGATGGGGCGCCGCTGTTTGAGCCGATTCACGGGTCCGCGCCAACGCTTGTGGGAACGGACAGCGCCAACCCGATTGGGTCAATTTTGAGCGCGACGATGCTGCTGCGGGATGCGTTTGGCTTGACGCTTGAGGCGGATTGGGTGGAGCAATCGCTGACGCGCGTGCTATCCGCAGGGTATCGCACGCCGGACATCGCTGAGCCTAACGCGCGTGTCGTGGGCGGATCGGTCTTCACGGAAGTCCTGAGAGAAGAAATGCAGAGGACGTTTGAACACGCCGAACGGTATGGCTGGGGCGTTTAATTGCGCTATTTTCAGCGAGTTTCCACTACAAGCATAAAACTGTGAGGCGGCAGGTAAGGGCCAGGCCTGCTGGAGCTGCAAATCCCTGTGTTGCCTTGCGGGAAGGCGTTGAGAATGCTACCTTTACATTTTCCCAAGCGGCCTGCCGGCTATTGGGGATAAGTTCGAATGAAGCCGGAGCGGGCCGTGATTCCGTCCTAGAACCGATTGATTGAAAAATGAGAAGCGTGTCACAGGATCACTTTTTCAAAGAAACTTGTGAGGAGCGGACCGGTCTGCTTTAGCACTCAGAATTCATGACGAATTCATTACCCAAATCGCAGCACGGCGGCGTTTCCGTAACCGACAGAAAGCCCACGTACTGGCGCGTGGAGGGTTCGCTGCTGGAGCTTGGCGCATTGCGCCCCGTGGGCTTTTTCACCTGGAATGCGCGGAGTTTTTCCGAGCGCTGGGCGCGCCGCGCCGGGATGGCGGGGATGGCGCTGGCCCGGCCGTTTGCTTACGCAGCAAGCCGCACGTTTGCAACGCGATTTCTGCATTCCCTGCTGCGAGGAGTCAGCCGCGACCGGCTGGACCTGCTGGGAGAAGAGTATTTTCACTATGTCTTGAAGCCGCAACTGCGCGAGGAGGCGGTGGAGAAAGTTGTGGGCGCGATGCGTCAGGGAGAGCAGGTCGTCCTGGTGGGGCAGCTGCTTGAGAGTATTTTGCGCCCTCTGGCGCGCCACCTCGGCGTTCCATCGTTTCTTGCAAACCGGTTGGAGTACCGGGACGGCAAAGCCACAGGCCGGTTGCACGATCCCGTGGTGCGGCCGCGGGGACCTTTCGCGTGGCTAGGGGGCGGTTCCGCAGACGGACGAGTCCCAAGAGAAAAGCTGTTGAGCCAGCTCGGCTGGTCACAAAAACCCGAGCGTTTGGAAAGCGGTATTCAGGCGACCGCTCGACCAGCATCGGCAATTCAGAAGCCGGTGGCGGTTTTCGGAGAAGCGCCGCGAGTCGAGGGACTTTCGGTGCGAGAAACGCTGGCGGGGCGGCACATTTTGCTGATTGGCGTCACCGGTTTTATTGGCAAGGTCTGGCTGGTAGATTTGCTCGAAAAGATTCCGAACATCGGACGCATAACGCTGCTGATCCGGCGGAACCGGACGACTTCGGCGCAAAGGCGATTCGAGAAAATTGTCGAAGAATCGCCGGCGCTCGATCCGCTGCACGAACTTCATGGAAGAAAGCTCGGGGCCTTCCTGAACGAAAAGGTGGAAGTGGTCGAAGGCGACGTGAGCTTGCCGGGATTGGGCCTGGACGAGGCCACGCAGGCGCGGCTGCAGAAATCACTCGACCTGGTCGTGAACAGCGCAGGCTTGACCGACTTCAATCCGGACTTGCGCGATGCTCTTACTTCAAACGTGGATTCGACGCTTCATCTGCTGGAATTCCTGCGAAGGTGCAAACGAGCAGGGCTGATGCACCTTTCGACTTGCTATGTGGTGGGCATGCGCGACGGCCGCGTGGGGGAGCAACTGGAAGACAATTACAATCCGGCGCGGGATCCGCGATTCGATGCAGAAAACGAGATTGCTTCGTTGAGGGACAGAATTCAGCGCATTGAAGCGCGCGCCGAAAGTCCCGAACTGAACAAAGCGCTTCGCCGGCAGGCTTTGGGGCGAGGCCGGGACGAAACTTCGGCGCCGGCGGCAGAACTCGAAGGCGTTTTGCGGCGGAACCGCGCGCGCTGGGTGCGCAACCGGCTAACGCACGTGGGCATGCGCCGCGGGCAGCACCTGGGCTGGCCCAACACGTACACATTCACAAAGAGCCTGGGCGAATCGATTCTGGCGCGGCACGGCAAGGACCTGCCAATTGCCGTCGTGCGGCCATCGATTGTGGAGAGTTCGGAGCGTTCACCATTTAACGGCTGGAACGAAGGAATTAACACCTCCGGGCCGCTATCGTATTTGCTCGGCACAAATTTCCGGCAGCTTCCGTCAAACGAGCGAAAATGCCTGGATGTGATTCCCGTGGACATGGTGTGCCGCGGCATGACGCTGATTGCGGCCGCAGTGGTGGCGCGGCGTCACGCGCGGCTGTATCAGCTTGCGACGTCGGCGATCAATCCGGTGAACATGGGGCGTAGCATCGAGTTGACAGGACTGGCGCACCGCAAATACTACCGCACTTCGCAAAGCGTGGAAAACTGGCTCAAGGTGAAGTTCGAGACCATTCCCGTGTCGAAGCAGCGCTACGAGCGGCTGTCGATTCCCATGCAAAAGGCGGTGGTCTCCGGGATCAACCGTGCAGCCACAACGCTGCGTATGAAGAAAGCGCCGTTTGCCAAAGCGGAGCGCGACTTGATTCGCGCGGAGAAGCTCATCGAGCTTTACGAGCCCTTTATTCTGCACAACGAACACGTCTTCGAGTGCGAGAACGCGCGGCTGCTTTCGGCGGCGTTGTCGCCGGAAGAACGAAAACTTTTCGATTTCACGCCGGAAGCGGTGGACTGGTGGGATTATTGGATCAACGTGCACATCCCCGCTCTGCGCCGCTGGTGCTATCCGCTGATGGAAGGCCGGGCGCTGGAATCGCGCGAGCCGCGCGCCATCGAATGGAACGGGAATGGCGCGCCGGCGCAACAAGAAGAACTTTCCAAAGTGGCGCCGTCCTCCGACTGAATATGGCGATCTTCGTCACCGGCTCGACTGGCTATTTGGGCAGCTACGTTGTGGCGGGACTTCTCTCCGGATACCGCGACAAACTGAATCTGCTGGTCCGGGCAAAAACGGAGCAAGAAACACGCGAGCGCCTCTGGGCTTCCCTGCAACTGCACTTTGACTTTCCGGAATTCCTCGAGTATCTCGACACGCGCATTTGCATTTTCGGCGGCGATTTGACGAAGGATCACTTAGGCTTGTCTGACAACGATTACCACGCCCTGGTCGAGACCACAGATTCGCTGATTCATTGCGCGGCCTCGCTGAACCGCAAATCGGAGAAGCAGTGCCTGAACGTGAACTTGCGCGGCACGCTGGAGGTGATTCAACTGGCGCGGCAAGCGCAGGACCATCATGGGCTACGCCGGTATTCACATGTTTCGACGGTCGCTGTTGCCGGACAGAGAAAAAATGAAGTCGTGACGGAAGACAAGGCCATTGACTGGGAGCGCTCCGATTACGATCCGTATGCGCGTACGAAGAAGTTTTGCGAGCACATGGCGAACCGTTGGCTCCCCGACGTGCAGAAGACGATCTTCCGGCCGGCCATTGTGCTGGGAGACAGCCGGCGGCCCGAGACTTCGCAATTCGACATGGTGCAAGCGGTACATTTCCTGGCTCGGATGCCAGTACTTCCCCTGCGCCCTCACGATAGAATCGACATTGTTCCGGCGAATTATGTGGGCAAAGCAGTGGTGACGATTCATCAAAAAGACGCGCCCACACATGGAATCTATCATTTGTCTTCCGGGACAGGGTCGCAGACGTTTGTGGAATTAACTGAAGCCATCGCGAAGGCGGGCGGAATGCACAGGCCTCTGTTCTGGCCGTGGCTGGGTGGAGCTTTTTCGCGATCCGTGAATTGGGCGGCGAGTCGCAGAGGCGCGGTAGGACATGCCGGTTCCCTGCTCAAAGTGTTTTGGCCGTATCTGGAGTGGAATACGGTGTTTGACAATTCGCGCGTCGTGGCGGAGCTGGGCGAGGCGCCCGCAAAATTCTCGACATACGCCGCGGGGCTATTGAAATTTAGCCGGGAAAATCATTTTCGCTATCCGGCGAAGACCTGGCCGACCAATGCAAGCATGGAGAGAACTGCCGTGGGGAGAGCGAGCGCATGACCGACTTTCTGCTAGTTTCGTGGGTCAGCGCGCTGATCAAGATGCGACGCTTTGGCTGGATGCTGGGTTTGGGCAAACCATGGACCGCAGGCGAAAAGCTGAAGTTGCTCTTTGCGGGGTACAACGGCACACGCAACACCGGCAGCGACGTGCGCGTGCAGGAAATGCTGCGGCAGGCACGGCACGTACTAGGCGCAGACAACGTTGATTTCAACGTGATGACGCAGGACTTTGGGCGCACCAGGGGATATTTCGAAGGCACGAGGCAGGTGCATCTGCCCGACGTTTTTCCTCCTTTTCTGTTTCGCGAGGTGAGGCAGAATCACGGCGTGATTGCTTGCGAAGGCTCGATGTTCAAGAGCAAGTTTGCGAACGCTCTGACGACGATGATGATTGGTTCGCTCGGGCTGGCTTCGGCGGAAAACAAGCTCTCAGTGGGATATGGCGGCGAAGCGGGGCACATGGACAGGCTTGTGGAATCCATGTGCGGGCGCTATGTGAAAGATGCGCTGGTCATTACGCGCAATGTGGAGTCGCAACAGCTCTTGAGCAGGCTG
>QHYL01000010.1 GCA_003224105.1 Acidobacteriota bacterium
CACGCGGGGACCGTGGAAAGATTTGTGTTCTTGCTCGGAAACGGGAAGAACTGGCTTGTATCGAACCACTCATTGAGCGATTGCAGGCTGTGAGGAAGCGCAGGGTCTTTGCCGGTGAAGAATGAGTCCGTGCCGAATACCACGGGCACGCCCGACTGAATCGTATACTGCCCCGCGAGTTCCCATCCGCCAACGATGGGCCGGATGAACTTGGAGAGTAAACCACCGGACTCCTTGCGGCGGCCAAAGGGCAAATCCCAGACGCCGGCGACGGAAAGGTGCAAGGGGCGGTCTTCACCGCCGAGTTTGTGCTCAACGACAGGTCCGGCAATCTCCGGGCCTAAGAGAGAAGTGTCTTCGAAGAGCTTCGACCAAGTAAAGGCGTTAATGATGCTGAAATCCTTGGTGAAACGGTGCTCAACTTTGACGAGCATAGCGTCATATTGGTTTTTGCCCAGGGGGTTGTCGTGCCGGTTCATGGGCGGTGAGGAAACTACGCCTCCTAGGAGCGGGTCGGGATTGAGCAATTGGTTCAGAGCTATATTCTGGCTTTTCCCGATAGATCCAGTGATGACGTTCACGCCGTTGAGTTGCAGATTGTTAAATGGATTGGGGACCAACTGATTCCATAGGAGCGTGTCGAGGGGGCGGCCATTGGAATCGAATTGTGGCGCCAGCAACTGCTGCCAGAGTGTGAAGCTGGGAAGGTTTCCATTGCGGTCCTGGAAAATCCGGTAAGTCTTATTGTGGGAGTAGCCGATTTCGATCAGCCAGTTCTTCACCTGTTGCTGCACGTGCAAGCTGTATTCCCAGGAATAAGGTCTTTTGGCGTCCTGATTGTACCAACTCACTCCTTGGCCAAGATTCGTCAGTGGACCAAGAGAGGAGCCGGTCGGCGTGAGAACACCGCTTTGGAAGGGATTCGCGAGCGTGTCGTATGGAGTAAAAAAGTTGTCCTGCGTGGCGACCAAGGGAGTCGTCAGGCTGAAACCGTTCCGCCCGCCGACTTCATAACTTGCTTGTGTGAAACGGCCGGCTCCGCCGCGAATCACCGTGTTGTTCCAAAGACGGTATGCAAAGCCTATGCGCGGCCCGAACTCCTGATAATCGGCGTTCGAAAACGTGCGGGACTGCCCTCCGACTCCCGCGAAGAGTTGCGCCCCGGGAACCTTGAAGGCGCTCGCAGGCACCAGTTGAGCCAGCGTCTGGAGGCCCACCAGGCATTGCCCGGTGCAACTGGCGGGAGGCGATGCTAGGATTTGCGAATAACTAGCCTGAGCGACGCCGCTGATGGGATTGAGCACCGTCGGGTCGAAGTTGCTGGTCAAGCGGTTGAAGCGTTCCTCCACAGGCCGCTCGTAGTCCCAGCGCAAACCAATGTTGAGCGTCAGCCTGGACGTGACGCGCCAATCATCCTGGGTGTAAAAAACCATGAATCGCTGCGAATAAAATGCGCTCGCATTCACGGGAACGTTACCGCCCGAGGGCAAGCCCAGGAGGAAAGAGGCGAAAGTGGATCCCTGGCCGGTGCCACCGCCAACAGTAGCCTGCGGGCGCGTCCACACACTGCTGAAATCAAACTCGCCCCCACCCACGCCGAGGCCCGCGTCCGCCTCCTGCAGAACCCAGTACTCTCCACCGTAGTGAAATGTGTGGTTGCCGTGTACGTGAGTGAGCGAGGCAGACCAGGTGTAATAGGTGTTGTTCTGGTAAGTGCCCGCCTGACCCGTGCCGAAGTGTTGAGGACTGTCCGTTGTAGCACCTGCGAAGCCCGTGATGTAGGGGAAGGACGGCTTCGGCAACTGAGAAACAAAGCTGGAAGAAAAACCGAGTTGTGTGGGGTCGAAGCCCGCCCCCTTGTCCCGATTGGGCTGTTCATAGCGGTTCACATTGAAATGCATGTCGAGCACCTTGTTGCGGCTGAGGGTCCACACATGATCCAGGCCAAGGTTTTCGGGAACCCGCTCCTGGAATCCTCCGGTTGCCGCATCCTGGAAGAAATCGTCGAGGAACTCCTGCAGGTGGCCCCAGCGTATGACCGCGAAGCTGTGGTGAGAATTGTTCCAGGCATGGTCAACGCGGACCGATAGGACTGGAAATTTATCTTGGCGCGTGGCAGGAGAGATATAGTTGTTCAGCGCATTACTGTTTGGATCGCTGGCCGTGTTCGGGAGTGGAACGTATTTCAGGATATTCTGCGCGATTGGGCTCAGCATCTCCTGAGGAATTTTGGCACAGGGCGTACCCCCTGACTGCTTATTATTGACTGGCGTGATGGGGTTCCCGGCGCTGTCGCACTGGAATGGCGCCCGTTTGCCTGTCGAGTCCACATCAAACGGATTGAAAAGCTGGACAGGAAATTTTTGCCCTCCCACGATGGAAAACGACTGGCTGAAATCGCCGTTGCGCTCGAGCTGCGTGGGCACGGAGCGCGTCCCTCCAGGCCGTGGATCGAGGTTTCTAGTGTCGTCAAAAGAGACAAAGAAAAACGTCTTTTGCTTCCCGCGATAGACCTTCGGGATCCACACTGGCCCGCCGAATGTACCTCCGAACTCGTTGAAGTGCACGGACGGCCTTCCTCCGCCTATGAGGTTGTTTTGGAATAGATTCGCATTGAGGAAATTGTTTTGATTAAACTCGTACAAACTTCCGTGGTAATCCTTGCCTCCACTCTTCGTCTCCATATTGATCGTGGACCCCGCTTGCCGACCGATCGAAGCGTCATAGGCGTTAGTCTGAACGCGAAATTCCTCCACTGAATCCATCGGTGGAATGAACGAAACGTTACCCCCGGCCTTTGTGTTGGGCATGCCGTCGAGTTGAAAATTGTTCGAATAAATATTGTTGCGGCCGCCGTCCGCAGTGAACTGCGACGCCCCATTGTACGACCACAAGTGCACCACATTGCCATTCTGATCTTGTGCCACAACTCCGGGCGAAAGAACCGCGAGCAGAGTTGGCACGTGCGACATCGACGGCAGTTCGCTGAGTTCCTTGGAGGTTATGACCGTGCCGGAGGTGGCGGAAGTAGTGTCAATCAGCGGAGTTCCCGAGTTGACTACCACGGATTCCGTTGAGGAGCCCAACTCCAACTGTACGTCGATTTCCTTTTTGTCCGCGGTCTGGAGCTGGATGCCGCGCTGGTCTGCCACCCTAAATCCGGATTTGGTCACCGAGAACCGATAGTGACCGGGTCGCAAGAACTCCATGATCCAGTTTCCCTGGGCGCTCGTTTGCGTTTGGTATGCGACCCCTGTGTCGTCGGAGGTTACGACAACGATAGCTTCCGGAACAGCGGCGCCCTGCGGATCAGTGACCCGGCCCCCGATCGCGGCACGCGCTTCCTGCGCTTCTGTGCTGAGAGGTACTGCGCAAAGGGGGAGAACCGCCGCAATCAACAAGGCAAGTTTGCTGACAGCGGTCGTGATTCTGAAAAAAACGGTATTCGTCGTGTCTCGGTGCATAGGCAAGTCCAAAAGTGTCGTGTGTCGAGCTTCGGGGACACCTAATCCACGGGCAAGTTGTGAAATGACACGAAGTCCTTGCATTGGCAATCAACGCATTCCTGTAATTTTGAATCAGGAAACCGCTTGAATCAGGAAATCACCTTAACGGATGGCGCGAAAAGCTCCGTTTGCAGGGGATCTCTTCTTAAGTTCGGATCCCGGACTTTACTTTGAAAACTTCGCTATGCTTCTTCCCCAAAAAAATCGGCAGAAAAATCTAGCGGCTCGCGACTGCGGCTACTTGTGTTTTCCGTGATTCGCTCCACAACGCGATGTACGGCTGCAGCTCGCGCATCATTTTTTCGAATTGCGCCAGGTCGAGCGATTGCGCGCCGTCGCTCATGGCTCTTTCCGGAGCGGGGTGCACCTCCACAATCAATCCGTCTGCGCCAATCGCCACGCCCGCGCGCGAAACCGCCGGCACCAGGCTGCGCTTCCCTGTCGCATGGCTCGGATCCAAAATCACCGGCAAATGCGTCAACTCATCTAGCGCCGGAATCGCCGCGATGTCGCAAGTATTGCGCGTGACCGTCTCAAACGTGCGGATTCCCCGCTCGCACAAAATCACGTCCGGATTCCCGTGCGCCGTGATGTATTCCGCAGACATGAGCAATTCCTTCACCGTGCTGCTTAGCCCGCGCTTCAACAGCACTGGCCGCCCGCATTTTCCCAGCGCTTTCAGCAGCATGAAGTTCTGCATGTTTCGCGCGCCCACTTGCATCACGTCTGCGTATTGCGCCACCAAGTCCACGCCGCGCTCGCTCATCACTTCGGTGATGATCGCGAGCCCTGTCGCCCGCTTCGCTTTCTGCAGCAATTTCAGTCCTTCCTCTTCCATGCCCTGAAAATCGTACGGTGAGGTTCGCGGCTTGAACGCGCCTCCACGCAGCATTTTTGCGCCCGCTTTCGCTACGCCTTCCGCCGCCTGCATGATTTGCTTTTCCGATTCCACCGAGCACGGTCCCGCCATCACCACAAAGTCGTCGCCGCCAATCGTGACTCCGTTCACCTTGATTTGCGTTTTCTCTTTGCGAAACTCCCTGCTCACGAATTTGTACGGCGCGGAAATCCGCACCACGTTGTCCACTTGTGGCATCGCTTCGATCTTCCCGCGTCGCGTGCAGTTTCATGGAAATAATCATTTCTCTGGCCTCTCAATAAACTTGGTCGTCAAAATTCTCCGCTGGATCTTCCCTTCGAAAAAACTTTGCCTCCAAAAACAAAAAACCCACTCGGCTGGCGAGTGGGCTGAAAACTTTTCCAGTTGATTTCGCTTACAGAGACGCCCCCCGCCACCCGGATGGATGCCAAGTAAATCGATACCAATAATATGAGTTGGCGAGTTGTGCGTTCATCGAGCCCACAGTGTATTCCGTCTTTCTCCCCGTTTCAACTGTTTCTTTTTTCTGTTCAGTCCGCCGCGTTTGTTCCGCCTTCTGCCTTCTGCCTTCAGTAAAACAGCAGCGCGATTTTGTAGCGTGTAAAACCTGCGCCTTCGGATGTGCGGCATGCGCCCACCGCCACGTTGCGGAACGGCTCGCCGCGAATTTTCTTTTCCAGGTCCGGCGGAATTTCGCTGAGACTCCCTGTCTCGAACCGAATCACCGCTCCGGAGCGCCCGCTGGGCATTCCCGCAAGACCATCGCAGGATTTCCTCGCTTCCTCCGGGGTTGTTACCACGCACAAACCCTTCGCGGCGAGGAGCGACGCGACCTTTTTCTCTTGCTGCTCCAAACTCTCGTTGCCAAACGACTGCGAGAAATCCTGCACGGCAAAAAGGCCGGCGGTCCCGCGTACCACCGCGATGCCCACCGAAGTGACGCGCGGGCTCAGAATATTCGCGCGGTGGCCAGGAGAGTGCATCCATCCGTTGTGGATGGTGGCCGAGTCTTTCCCGATGGCGATGTTCTCGGCAATGTAGGTAAAGCGCGCGCCCGCGCTGGTGAGCCGCTCTTCAAGGCCAGGCTCGCCGGGAAGCTGGTGCTCCATGATATTGAGATCGAGCATCAGCAGCGCGTGCCGGCGCGCGGCCTTGAAGAGCGCGTCGTCCCATTGCAGCTCGGGAAGATGGTTCGCGGCGCGTTCGTGGTTGAGCAGCTCAAACAGTTCGCGTTCGGATTCGTTGCGCGGCGGCTGCGACTGCGAGCCGGCGAAAGCGACAGCGAAGAACAAGAAGGTTGCCGACAAGCAAGAGACGAGGATTTGCGCGACACGCAAAACGAGCCAGGAATTTTGCAGCCGCGGAAAACTCACGCCATGGAGCGCGCCGCGAGGGACGGCCGGGCACGGCGCGAGGTTTTTCATGCCGCGCAGAAAAATCAGCCGCGGACGCGAACCGCGCTGAAGCTCACCACTACGTGGCCGCCGGCAGTGGGCCGGCCGAAGCTCAGCATCGGGCTGAAGCGCGAGAAGAGCAGCATCTGATACACCTGCCGGCTCAGGTCCGAACTCGTGGGGCCGGAAAGAATCTGGTAATCGGTCATGCGGCCTTCGGCGTCCACCGTCACGTCCACCAAAAGCCCGTGCGGCGAGGAAAGTTCCACGTCATGCTTCTCGGGCGCCCAGGTTTTGGCGGGAACCGTCAGAGGGCGAAACACGTTTTCGAGAATGATTTGCGCATGATCCCGGAAATTGCGCCAACGCGTCGCCCAACTCTGCGACTGCTGCGCTTGCGCAGCAGCCACTTTGATACGCACCGCGAGATCCGCGGGCGGAACGCTTTTTGGCACGCGCGAGAGCAGCACGGCCAGCTTGCGGAACCGCTGTAACTCTTCGCGGCAGCCGCCGCAGAGTTCCAGGTGCTCGCGAATCGCCGCGCGTTCCCGCACGCGCTCTTCGCCAATCAATGCATCATCCAAATAGCCAGCCAGATTTTTTTGTACCGTGGCGCACTTCATGAGAGCCCCTCTCCCGCGCAGGCTTCCCGCGGAGACTTGCTTTGTGAAGCAACCGCCCCGTGCCGCACAGCCGAAGAGGCCTCGCCACAGGGCGACGACGGCGGCACCACCACCTTTTCCTGAACAACTTCCTGAACGACGGCTTCGAGACTAAATGCCCGAACGTGAGCTGAAACGTGAGCCAACGAGACTTCCACTGCCCTCGCGTTCGCAGCCGGATTTCGTTCGGTTTTCGGTTCCTGCAACATGGGTTCGAGAATTTCCTTGAGCGCACGGCGGCCGCGCAGAATCCGCGACTTCACCGTGCCGATGCTGCACTCCAAAACTTCCGCGACTTCCTCATAACTCAGTCCTTCGAGGTCGCGCAAAATCACCGCGCTGCGAAACGCGTCGGGAACCTGCTGCAACGCGCCTTGCACCGCGTCTTGAATTTCGCACGCGGCTAGCCGCTCGAAGGGCGTGCCGCCGGCATCCGGAATTTCGAAGCGCGCCTGGCCTTCCTCCGGCTCGGCATCAATCGAAACATTTTTCTGCAGATGGCGCTTGAACCAGCGCTTCTGGTTCAGCGCTTCGCGAATGGCGATGCGATAGAGCCAGGTCTTCAAGGAACTGCCTTGGCGGAACTGGCGTATGCCGCGAAAAGCCTTCAAGAAAACTTCTTGCGTGCCATCGGCGGCGTCCGAGGTGTCGCCCAGTATGCCGAGGATGAGGTTATAAACCGGCGCGTGATAGTGGGTGACCAGCCAATCGAAGGCCGTCTCCGAGCCCGCCTGGAGCTCATGAACGAGTTCAGCTTCACCGCCGCCCCAACTTAGGGCACTGGCCCAATCGGACACTGCCGGCCTTTCCGACCCGAGTCCGTCTTTGAAAGAACCGGTCTTAAAGACCGGCCACTACAAATTCGACTCAGGTCTCCCTACATCCCCATTTAGGATCGACCGCCTATCGGGCCCGGCGTCGAGCACATGCCGAACCCCTGTCCGCTCTCCTTGTTTAGACACCGAAAGAGGCGAAGATGTTTCCCAGTACTTGACTCGCACATAGCAAGCGTACGGGGCAATTGTGGCACCGCGCGACTGCGCATGCAATGGGACCGATGGGTGACTCGTGATTCTTGACTGGTGACCTCGTGGCCGAATAAGCAACAGGGCTTGCCTTGCGATTGGGCTATTGAACTCGTCCCGAATCGGGAGAAAAGAGGCACACAGCCCCGGGGGGTATCGTAAGTGTGGCAA
>QHYL01000011.1 GCA_003224105.1 Acidobacteriota bacterium
AGCAATTCTGTCTATCAGGAATGATAATGATATAGTGCTTGCCGCACGCAACACGATGCCCGAACCCACAAGGTACAAGACAACCGACGAAGTCGATTTCGTCATTATTGGCAGCGGCGCGGCAGGCGGCGTCCTGGCCAAAGAACTCTCCACGAACGGCTTTCGCGTTGTAGTGCTGGAACAGGGGCCCTACCTTACCGAGGCGGACTTCACTCACAACGAGGTCGAAGTCCTGATGCGGAACCAGCTCACCAATCATCCGAAGCTTCAACCCACAACATTTCGCAAGACCCCGCAGGACAAGGCCAAGCACCATCGCGCGCTCGTCTACGGCCGGATGGTCGGCGGCTCAAGCGTCCATTTCACCGCGAATTACTGGCGCTTCCACGAAATTGACTTTATCGAACGCAGTAAAGTCGGGCCGGTTCCAGGCGCAAATCTCGCGGATTGGCCCATCACCTATGCGGACCTGGAGCCGTACTACACAAAAGTGGAATGGGAAATTGGTGTTTCCGGTCTCGCAGGCGCCAGCCCCTTTGATCCGCCACGATCGAAGCCCTATCCCATGCCGCCTCTGCCGGTGAAATCGGGCGGAGTTATTTTTGAGCGCGCCGCCCGCAAGCTCGGCTTGCACCCGTTTCCCGCGCCGATGGCCATTCTCTCTCAGCCTCGCCCAGGCCGCAGTGCCTGCGTCCAATGCGGCTTCTGTGAAAGCTTTGGCTGCGAAGTCGGCGCAAAATCCAGCACTCTCGCCACCGTCATTCGAATGGCAGAAAAGACCGGTCGCTGCGAAATCCGCCCCAATTGCTATGTTCACCGGATCGAGACCAACGCAAATGGCCGCGTCATCGGCGCCGCGTACTTCGACAAGAAGCGCGTGACGCATTTACAGAGGGCCAAAGCCGTCGTCGTCTGCGCCAATGGCGCCGAGACTCCGCGGTTGCTGCTTCTCTCCAGCAGCAAGCAATTTCCAAACGGCCTGGCGAATTCCAGCGGCCTCGTCGGCAAGTACCTGATGTTGAATTCCGGCCCGTCGGCAATGGCCGTTTTTGAACATCCTTTGAACGACTACAAGGGTGTTGCCGTGAGCCGCATCCTTCACGACTTCTACGAACTCGACCCGCAGAAGGTCGGATTCTGCGGCGGTGGCGGCTTGGACGCACGCTTCGACCTCACTCCTATTAACTTCGCCTCCGCCGGTTACGATATGGGCGGTCTGCCCCCGGGAACTCCGCGATGGGGAAAAGAATTCAAGGCTGCCTTGGCGCACAATTACACGCGCAGTGTTGAAATCGTGTCCCATGGCACCTCCCTGCCCGTCGAAAGCAACAGTTTTTCGCTGGACCCGGTTCTCAAGGACGCCTGGGGCCTGCCTGCCCTCCGCATGACCTACAAGGACCACCCCGACGATCTCAAACTCGGCGCTTTCTTGAAGGACCGCATCATGGAATTGCTCGATGCCACGGATGCTGTGCAAAAATGGGCTTCTCCAGTAGAAGAACAGGACTTTGCTTACCACCTCCTGGGAACCTGCCGCATGGGCAATGATACGAAATCTTCGGTCATCAACGCGGACCACCGCACGCACGACGTGAAGAATCTCTTTCTTTGCGATGGCAGCAGCCTGGTCACTTCCGGCCGTGGGCAACCAACGCTGACCATCAGCGCGCTTGCTTATCGAGCCGCCGACCGCATCACAGCTCTGGCACGGCGAGGCGAGATCTAGCGCCAGTCAATTTGGCGGCCGAATTTGTTTTGAATGGCTTGACGCTGTGACCCATGCAGCTTACAGTCAGAAAAGTCCATTTAAGGACGTCCAGAATGAATGAATCTGTCAGCCGTCGTCGCTTTCTATCACGAGGCGTCACAGGACTCTCCGCCGTTTGGGCCTCGGCACATTGGCCTGCCCTGCTTGCCGCCGCCACTCACGCGCACCAGGCCGCTAAATCGGCAGCGCCTCCCAAATTTGAGTTCTTCACGCCTGAAGAAGCCAAAGAGATCGACGCGATCACGTCTCGCATTATTCCAACCGACGACACGCCGGGGGCGCACGAAGCGGGAGTGGTTTACTTCATCGACCGCGGGCTCACCACTTTCGGCGTTGACGACCAAAAAACCTATCGGGAAGGTTTGCCGGAGTTGCAGGCCAGAGTCACTGAAATGTTCCAAAGCAAATCCAAATTCTCCGAGCTGACGCCAGAGCAGCAGGACGAAGTTCTGCATTCGTTCGATGAAGAAAGCCCGAAGGGGCGGCAGCGCCGGTTTCGCACCAGCCCCGGAGCGCAGAACTTTTTCGAGACGCTGCGCCAGCACACTATCGCCGGCTTCTTGATTGATCCGGATTACGGTGGCAACCACGACGCCGCGGGCTGGAAAGTTATTGGCCGCGAGCGCGAGCACATGTTTCAGCCGCCATTCGGCTATTACGACAAGGGCTATCCCGGCTGGGAGGTCGCCGCGAAGGCCGACATGAAAGAAGCGGAGAAGAAATGAACGTAGACCAGCCCAAATACAAGACCTCCGACGAAGTGGACTTTGTCATTATCGGTTCTGGCGCCGCTGGGGGTGTCCTGGCCAAAGAGCTTTCCACCAACGGGTTCCGCGTCGTTGTCCTCGAGCAGGGTCCTTACCTGACCGAAGCCGATTTCACCCACAACGAAATCGAAGTTCTGGCGATGGACAAGCTCACTAACCATCCGAAGCTGCAACCCACCACGGTGCGCAAAACGCCCGACGAAATAGCCAAACCGCAGCGCGCGCTCGTCTACGGGCGTTGTGTAGGTGGCACGAGCGTGCATTTCACAGCGAATTTCTGGCGCTTCCACGAAATTGACTTCGTCGAGCGCAGCAAGGTAGGAACAATTCCAGGTTCGACTCTCACCGATTGGCCCATCACCTACGCTGATTTGGAACCCTATTACACCAAAGTGGAATGGGAGATTGGCGTTTCGGGACTTGCCGGCGCGAGCCCCTTCGACCCTCCACGCTCGAAACCTTATCCCATGCCGCCGCTTGCCGTTAAGTCTTCCGGCGTGCTCTTTGAACGCGCCGCGCGCAAGCTCGGCTGGCATCCCTTCCCTGCTCCCATGGCGATTCTTTCGCAACCACGCCCAGGCCGTAGTGCCTGCGTGCAATGTGGTTATTGCCTCGGGTTCGGCTGCGAGGTTGGCGCGAAGTCCAGTTCGCTGGCGGCCGCGATTCGCGTCGCGGAACGCACCGGCCGCTGCGAAATCCGCCCGAACTCTTACGTCCACAAAATCGAATTGGACGCCAATGGCCGCGCGACAGGCGCACTGTACTTCGATGAAAAGCGCAACACGCACTTGCAAAAGGCCAAGGCGGTGGTGGTTTGCGCAAACGGCGCTGAGACTCCGCGCCTGCTTCTCCTTTCGGCAAACAAACAATTCCCTGATGGTCTGGCAAACTCCAGTGGCTTGGTCGGCAAAAACCTTATGTTTAACAGCGGCGGCACGGTCACGGGCGTCTACGAGCACCCGCTGAACGACTACAAAGGCTACTGCGTTAGCCGCGTGCTTCATGACTTCTACGAACTCGATCACGAAAAAGTGGGCTTTTACGGCGGCGGCGGACTCGACGCCCGCTACGATTTCACTCCAATTACTTTTGCCTTCGGAGGAGTTCCGCCCGAGACGCCGCGCTGGGGCAAAGACTTCAAAGCTGCTCTCGCGCACAATTTTACGCGGACCATGGAAATCTTCTGTCACGGCACTTCCCTGCCGGTCGAAAACAATTCCTTTTCGCTTGATCCTGACCTGAAAGATGCCTGGGGATTACCCGCTCTTCGCCTGACCTACAAAGACCATCCCGATGATTTGAAGCTTTCCAGTTGGCTCTTTGAGCGCGCGCACGCTATTCATGAAGCAGCCGCGGCCGTCAAAAAGTGGAGCTTCCCGCCGCAGGAGCAGCAGTTTGGCGTGCATCTCCTCGGCACCTGCCGAATGGGCCAAGACGCCAAGACTTCCGTGATCAATGCCGACCACCGCACGCACGACGTGAAAAATCTTTTCCTGTGCGACGGCAGCAGTCTCGTTACTTCGGGCCGCGGCCAACCCACTATGACCATCATGGCGCTCGCTTTCCGCGCCGCCGACCGCATTATCGCGCTCGCCAAGCGCGGCGAGATCAGCGCCTAGACCGCCGCAATATCTCTCTGGATTTGCTGCAACCACTTTGCGAGCAATTTCGTCACACTACCTGCGAGGGTTGGATCTATGAATCTATTTCGTTCGAGAGGCTGGATCTTCGTCTGGGGAACTTCGTTGCTCGCCGTGCTGGGCATCGCGCTTGCGCGTGGGCAGTCTACTCCGCCCAAATCCATGTCAGGCGTCGGAGTTGCGCCAAAACTGGCGGAAGAGGAATACAAGAACATACAGGCGCTCAAGGGCATTCCCGCTGAGCAGCTTATCCCTTCGATGCAATTCAT
>QHYL01000012.1 GCA_003224105.1 Acidobacteriota bacterium
GACCCCACAAAAAGTGCCAGCGCGCAAATCACCGTCATCAATCACGTGTTGGTCTCGGTGCAGCCGGCAAACGCGACCTTGCCACCGCTAGCCGTTCAAGCACTTCAAGCCTCAGTATTGGGAACCGGCAACCAAAATGTAGTCTGGCAAGTGCGGGGCGCAGCCTGCTCGACCGCAGGCGCCTGCGGAACGGTCAACCCTAGCGGAATCTTCACCGCGCCCGCTTCTACTCCTTCGCCAAACGCGATTCAAGTGGTAGCCATCAGTGCAGACGACACAACTCAATCAGGCGCGGCCAATGTAACGATTTCTGGTGGCCCGAATATTCTCACCCTTCACCCATCAAGCGTGTATGCAGGCGCGGCGCAAGGATTCACTCTGCTCGTGGACGGAAGCGGCTTTGCTGCATCGAGTCCCGGGCCGGGCTCGACGCTGCTCGTGGCCGGAACAGCGAGGACCACGACGTGCCTGTCGGTGCAAGAGTGCACGGCACCCGTAACTGCTGTGGACGTCGCGCTTGCGGGGAATGTGTCGGTGCAAGTTCAGAACCCAAACGGGACGGCATCCGCTCCCGTCGCGCTGATAGTCGCCACACCAAATCCATCCGACGAAATCATTGCGCTAACGAGTTCGTCGCCCGCCACTACAGGCAAGGACATTGTTGTCGTGGACCCGACCACCGCAGGAATATCTTCGCCGAGCAACGATTTGGATCTCAACGTGGCGGCGCTGGGTGCGTTTTCTACGGCAACCAGCTCTTGCGTGCTAGGCGGCAGCTCGGTCCCGTTGCAGCGCCCCGCGAGCGGCACGGCGACCGCAGATATTTGCCTTTTTTCGCAGAGCGGATTCGACACCAGCATGGCCTACACCGTAAGTGGACCGGGCGACATCACGGTGATTTCGAAGCAGCCCGCAGGGCTCGGCATCATCCATCTGACTCTGCAAATTCCCGCAACCGCTGCGCCCGGCGCGCGAACTCTTTTCATGCAGACCACAAATCTGGACAAGACCGCTGCAAGTGGCGCGCTGGAGGTGCGTTGAAATGAGCTACGTCGAGCGCAGGAGATTTCTCTGGATTCTGTTTTTGATGGCGTTGACGCTGCTTGCCATTGCGGCCAACGCGACAACACTGGCGCGCATGCGCTTCGAAGAACTCGCTCAGCAAGCCACTGCCGTGGCGCGCCTGCGTTGCCTGGACACAAAGAGCTTCTGGCACAACGGTGAGATCTGGACAGACACGCAGTTCGAAGTCATCGAACAGGCAAAAGGCGCTCTGCAGGCGACCGTAATCGTGCGAACTCTCGGTGGAACTGTCGGTCACTTGCACTCACGCGTCGAAGAAACGCCGGTTTTTCATCCGGCCGAGGAAACCTATTTATTCCTCTGGGGCCGCGAAGGACAGCCGTTGCGCGTGCTCGGCTGGTCGCAGGGAACGTTTCGCATCGCTCGCGACATCAAGACAGGCGCGCAAACCGTCACGCAGGACTCTACCACGGCCTCGCTTTTTGATCCCCAAGTGCGCCGATTCGTGCACGAGGGGATCCGCAATCTTCCAATCTCTATCTTTCAAATGAAGTTGAGAAAAGCACTCCAAGGAGATCCGCCACGATGAAAAACAGCATAGCAAAACATTGGAGAAGGCAAGTCTCTGCATGGGTGCATGCCCTGCTCTGTGGCATTTGGTGGGGTCCCGCAGCGCAAGCCTACTCTTTCAACATGATCGTCCCGGATGTGCGGCAGCCTGCGGCGATTTCCGGCGGCTCGGCCTGCCCCGTGCGCGCGCATCAACTAACCACAGCGGGAAGCATCGCCGTCCAATGGAGCACCGTGCTGAACACGAACCCCGTAACCATCCTGACGCAAAATCAAACCCCAAGCGGACGCCTCAGCGAAATCGAACAAACCATAACCCAATCCCTCGCGGTGTGGACCGGCGTAAGCGGCACTCTCTTGTTGCCGCGAACTCTCACGCCCTTGACCCGAACGGCCACGCAGAACCCCTGTGGCGCAGACGGCCTCAACTCCATCTGCTTTGACCAGATGGACATGGCCTTCACACCCGGCGTTCTGGCGTTCACCCGGGTCATCACCGCAGACGTCACCGGCATCCAAATCGGCGGCAGCGCAATTTCCACGGAACTTGGTCAGGTTCTCGATGCGGATATCTACTTCAGCCCGGGAGATCCGAATACCACGTTTGCGACGCCTCAGGCATTCCCCGCGTCTCCGAAGGCTTACGACCTCGAATCCGTGCTCACTCACGAACTTGGTCACTTCCTCGGCTTCAGTCACTCGGCGGTATGGAGCGCCATAATGTTTCCCTATGCTCCAGCGCCCGGAACCATCAGCGGCACACGCCCAACAACACACCAACCCGACGCTCCGCTCGCTGACGATGACCGCACTGGATTGCGCGTCTTGTACCCCGATCCTGCGGACACGCTCCATCAGGGAACCATCAGCGGGAGAATTATTCCCGCAAACCCGCTTGCGCTTCCCGCTTTCCCGTCAGGAGTGACGGGAGTCTTCGGCTCACAGGTTGTCGCTGTAGACAACTCAACTGGCGCGGTGATAGGCGCAACGCTGGGAGGATGGAGTTGCGTCGCCCCGGGGCCAGCGCAGTTTGACGGCGCCTACCAAATTGCCGGATTGCCAGTCGGCAACAACTACACGGTTTACGCAGAGGCCCTCAACGGCGCTGCGAATCCCTCCCAGTTCAATAACGCGCTCACTTTGCTTTGCCGCAACGCGATGACCGATGCCGGATGGCCGCCGTTGCAAGCCTGCATTGTTCCGTCGGTAGACATCAACTTCACGACGCGAACGCGCCCCGGTCCATGAACTAACTCATGCGGGCGTCAGCCAACTTCCTCCAAATAGCAGACCCGGGCCAAGCGACGCCAGGAAAATCGGCTTACGTTCAGCAGGTTTCATTTTCGCTGCGTTTTGCAGCGCAGCATGAAGCGCCGCGCCGCACATCGAGGAACCCAAATTTCCCGCGGTGCGGCAAATCGGAGGAAAAGCGCTCGGCGAGACCCCGCACTGCTTCGCGAGAAGCGTCAACAGCCGGGGATTCGGCTGATGCGTCGCAAAGCCTCCCACCGAAGCGCGCGAAATACCGCTGCGCGTTTCCACGGCGGTGATGACTTTTTCCAGTCGCGTAATCGCCGCGCGCGAGAGCGCCTCGCCATCAAACTGCACGTCGAGGCCGCCGCCGATTCTTGCGGCAACCTGAATCGCCGCCGCGTATTGGCCCGCGCAACCAAAGAGAAAATCGCCAAGCCGGTAGCTCGCGCCCACCGGCGATCCCGGTTCGCGGCGAACCAAAAATGCGCTGGCGCCGTCTCCGAAGAGCCCGCCAAATTCCCCCGCAACGCGCTCCGGAGTCAACACACGGCTATGCACGTCCGCCGTGATCACCGCGACCCTTCGCGCCGCGCCCGAACCAATCAACGATTGCGCGACCGCAAGCGCATTGAGTAACCCAAGGCACCCCCCGCCAACGTCCAGCGCCCCGCAGTCTTCTCGGACCAGCAACCGGGAGTGCAATTGCGCCGCAAGCGCCGGATAGTCGTGATGCGTTTCGCTCGTGGCAATAACCCAATCCAGTTCTTGCGCTCCGCACGAGGCCGCCCGCAGCGCCTCTTCCGCAGCCCTTGCGCCCAGCGCCAGTTCGCTTTCACCATCCGCAGCGTAAGCGAGCGACTCGATGCCCGCGCGCTTACGCAGCTTGCCAACGGGCATGTGAAACGCCCGGTCCACTTCCTCGGACGGCACCACTCGCGAGCCTTGGACAGAAGACGAACCACTTAGAAATGCGGCGGATGAAGATACACTCCCCGCCACTCCTCTCTTCTTATCCCCCGAAGGCAAAGACCCTTTGTTCGAACTTCGCAGCGCCGCTAGTATCGACGCGATACTTGCGGGCTGCTCATTGAGATCTGACCCCAGATCCGAAGTGCCGCTTGCCGTTTCGACGGCGCGAAGGAAACTTACCCAAGCCATCGAATCCAGAACTCCTGTTTCAATCAAATCTGCTGTGTCTCCGGGGAGTGGCACGGAGGAACCTGCTTCTCCACGAAAGCAGGCATCGACAATCCGTCTGAAGGAGTCTTCTCCTCCAGGCGAACGAATAGGGTGCCGTGCCATCAAAACTCCTCAAGCCAATCCGTTTGGGGCAACGGAAATAGTGTGTCCAGCATGAGCCAGCAAACTTCACGATAGGGCCTGGTGAGGCCGATCCGGGCAAAATGG
>QHYL01000013.1 GCA_003224105.1 Acidobacteriota bacterium
GTTCTTTCCTTGTTCCTTGGCCTTTTCTTCTTTAGCTTCTTTTTTGGCCTGGCGTTTCTGGTGCTCTTCGATGCGCCTCCGCACCCGCTCGCTTTCCTTTTCTTGCTCTTTTTCGTCGAGCGGCTTGCCGTCTTTTTTCACTAACGTGGTAATTTCATCCCCGTCCAGGTAGAAAAACGTGGATTCGCGCGCCTCGTGCTTTTTCACTTTTCCCGCGCCGTCGTATTCGGATTCTTCTTCCGTTTCGGTGCCTGCGTAGTTTTCCTTGAGCTTGTCGATCGTTTTCTGGTTGTCATCGATTTCCTTGAACAGAGCCTTGAGGTCCGGCAGCTTGATCTGGGACTTGATCGGGAAATCGAAGACGCGCTCGCCAATAGTGCCGTTGACGACGGCGCGTGTTACGGTTATGTCGTATCTTGCTCCACCGCGGTGCAGTTCGATCCTGTAAGGGACCTTCACGCCATCGACGGGGCGATAATCGTCGTAAAGAATTTCTTCATTCACGCCTCCAACGGTAGCAGTTTCTTTCACAATCAGGTGTGTCTGCGGATCGAAGAACACGCGGCGTTTCATGCCAGTGGCGCTGGTTACCTCGACCTCCAGAGCATCTTTGCCGTGAACTTGGGCGTTACCGGCAAACGCAAGCGCCATCTTCTCTTTCTTGGGATTAACGAGTCGCGAGTTGTAATAGCGAGCGGCTGCTTCGAGTTGCATTCCTTCGGGTCCGATGAGAGTGTTAAGTTCCCCCACCGTGTCTTGGTGCCAAGCCGATTTGCCGTTGTAGGCCTCAATCTGATTCTGGTCGCCCAGCAACAATTCCTGGTAATAGCGATTTGAAAGTTTGGTATTGAGCGTGTAAGTACCCGATTTTCCGTCGTCTGTAATAAAGATTCCTTCGAGGGCGAGCGTCTGGATTTTGGATAGGGCTTTGCCGCCTCCTGCTGCCTTGACGTACTGCTCCACAATTTTCGCGGGCTCCTGGGCGCAGGCCAGGCGCGCGAAACCGAGAATAAACATTATGGACGCGAAACAGAGGAGGCGGCGCATGACGCTCACCCATAGAAACGCGGAACCGAGGGAAAAGTTTCGCGAAATTTCAGCGAACGGACTCCGCGTCGCCGGGCAGGAATGCGTTTCAGCCCGCTACTGCGCCTTGGGGCGGTTCAAGTACTTCTCGTACAGGCGATGGTGCTTGTTTTCGGTTGAAGTGAGCTGTCCCTTGATAAAGAGATATTTCACGTCGGTCGTCAATTCCAAGGGGTCTCCGTTGGTAACGATGACGTTGGCGATTTTGCCCAACTCGAGTGTGCCGATCTGGCTCCCCAGTCCAAAAACCTGCGCGGGATTAATGGTGACGGCGCGCAGTGCCTGGTCGTACGGCAAGCCGTAGGCGACCGCGTTCGCGGCGTTTTGACCAAGACGCCGCGCAAAGGAGTTATCAAAGCTGGCGATGGCAATCTTCACGCCGGCAGCCGCAAGTTCCGCGGGCTGCGAAAGCTCGCGATCGTACGGATCGTCTTCTTCTTCAGGAAGCGAGAGCACGGGACGCAGAATGACGGGTACGTCCTTCGAACGGAGAAGATCCTTCACCTTGAAGGCCTCTTCGCCGCCGGCCAGGACCATTTTCAACTTTTGCTTGTCGCAGAATTCCACGGCATTGCGAATGTCGCGCGCGTGATCGGCAAACACCAGCACCGGCAGTTCACCGCGAACGACCGGAGCCAAGGCTTCGAGCTTCAGGTCGCGGTCGTATTTCGATACCGAGCCCTTCTCCATCGCCTGAGCGTAGTGGCGCGCGCGGTCCATCCAGTCCGTGAGTTCATTGATTTGCTTGTCGTATTCCTGCTTGGCATCGGTGAAGGGCTTTTCCTTGCGCGAGAAAGTGGAGAAGTCGAACGTCTGGGTCTGAATTTCCGGAAAATTGAGCACCATGGCAGCGCTCTTTTTGATCAGCATTTCGTCGATGGTCCAGCCAGCGAGATGAATTGCGGAGGCTTGGCCACCCAGGGTTCCCCGCCCGCCGCCAGAGTCAAAGCCGCCGCTGGCTGGAACCGTCAGAACTTCTGTGATACCGGAGGCGCGTGTTACGGGAATATGCTCGCTCGAAGGAGAAATGGCTGTTGCGGCGACGACATCCGGATTGTAGTTTCCGGTCTCCGTAGTATCGACCGTCGCATTGACGGCGCCGATCTCGCTGAGGCCCATCTGGGTAATCGCATCAAACAGACCGGGATAAACCTGCAAACCCTTGGCGTCAATCACCTGAGCGCCGGTGGGAACTTCCACGCTGGCGCCCACCGCGGCAATCTTACCGTCGCGGATGACCAGTGTGCCGTCTTCAATGGGAGAACCAGCAAGAGTGAATATCTTTGCGTGCGTGATGGCGTAAACCGAAGGCGGTTGCACTTGCGCATCGGTGATAGGAGCAAAAAGGAAATACAGGAAATTGAGGAGGCAAAGGACGCAAAGCAAACGGCGAAGATGGTAGGCCTTGCTCACAGCGCACCCCCTTGAGAATTCGTGGCGGCTGTTGGCGTCGAGGTTGGTGCAGGCGCCTTTGGCTTTTCCTCGGGCTTCTTTTCCTCCGGTTTCTTCTCTTCGGGCTTCTTTTCTGTTTTCTTCAATTTCTCGGTCAGGGCTTTCTTTTCTTTTTCAATTTCCGCGCGGTTGGCTATGTCTTTCTCGCGGTCAAAGTAGACGCGGCCATCGATCAAAGTTTTTTGCACCACGGCATACGCGCTCAGCGGGTCGTGGTTATAAATGGCCAGGTCGGCATCTTTACCCACGTCGATCGTGCCCACCCGTTTGTCGATTCCGAGCTGCATGGCTGGATTCAAAGTGACCATTTTCAGCGCTTCGTCGTGCGACAGGCCGCCATACTTCATGCTCTTGGCGGCTTCCTGATTGAGGTGCGTGGCTTCCTCCGCGCTGTCAGAATTAATGGAAACAACCACTCCGCGGCGGGTCATCAGCGCCGCATTGTAAGGAATGGCGTCATAAGCTTCGACTTTGTACGCCCACCAATCCGAAAAAGTCGAAGCGCCAACTCCGGCAGCGGCAAGTTCGTCGGCCACTTTGTAGCCTTCCAAAACGTGCTGAAAGGTGCGGACCTTGAAGCCGAACTCCTTGGCCACGCGGAGGAGCATCAGGATTTCGTCCTCGCGATAGCAATGCGAGTGCACGTAGCGCTTGCCTTCGAGCACTTCCACGAGCGGCTCGAGTTTCAGGTCGCGGCGCGGCGGAATGAGATTTTTTTCGCCGGAGGCAACGCGCTTGTTGTAGTCGTCCCAGGCTTTCTTGTAATCGCGCGCCTCGCTGAAAGCGCCGCGAATGGTTTCCTCCACGCCCATGCGTGTGGCCGGAAAGCGGCGGGGCTGGCCGGGAATGCTGAAATTCGAACGCTTGGGGTTTTCGCCGAGGGCGAACTTAATGCCGGGCATCGCTCCTTCAAACGGTAGCTTCGATGCCGGCTGGCCCCAGCGCAATTTGATGACCAGGGTCTGTCCGCCGATGGAGTTCGCCGAACCGTGAAGAATGTTCGCGGAAGTGACCCCGCCGGCGAGATCGCGGTAAATGTCCATGTCGTCTGGATCGAGGACTTCTTCCATCGTCACCATCGAAGAAACGGAAACGCTGCCTTCATTGATGCTTTCTGCGGCGATATGCGAATGGCAATCGATAATTCCCGGGATCACGAATTGCCCCGAAGCGTCGATAACCTGAGCTCCGGCCGGCGCCTTGATGGACTGCCCGACTTCGGCAATCTTGCCGTCCTTGATGAGGACGGAGCCGTGCTCGATGGTGCCATGAGAAACGGTCATCACCGTGGCGTTTTGAATCAGGATGACGGAGGAAGCGTCGGGTGGAGTCGCCCTACTCGAGGACCATGCGAAGCAACCTAGGTAAAGGAAGCAAAGCAGGTGGAAGAGAGTAGAGCGCGCGTTGCCTGCATTGAGCATCTTTGCAATCCTCATTGCGCACCTCCGTGAGTGGCAGCGCCAGATGCAGCGGTTCCGGGTTTAACGCCGGTGAAATCGAGCGACATGCCCATCACGGCGATGGAGCCTTTCATCGAGCTGCCGTCGAAAGTGCCCGTGAAGGTGACGTCCGTCGCGCCCTCCTCGAGCACAATGTTGATGGTGAAACTGAATTTATCGCCGCTGAGATAGCCGCTGATGATGTTCGCCGTGCCGCGATGGCTGGTCAGCGAGCCCGAAATTGTGCCGTCCTTATCCATGGTAAGGTCCGCCGTGGATTCCTCGAGCCCCTCCGGCGTGGTGTAGGAGAGCTTCCACTTTCCAGTGATGTCGCCTTTCGGCGGATCCTTCGGTTTTTCCGGCTCGTGCGCTTCAAACCGGCGTCCATCCACAAAGACCATTTTGATTTTTGTCTTTTCCTCGAAAAGATCGCCGTCCGTAACGACGAGATTCGCGATTTTGCCGTTCTCGATGGAGCCGAGCCGGTCGGCCACGCCAAAAATCTCTGCGGCGGAGAGCGTGAAGGCGCGCAACGTGGCGTCCGGCGCAAGTCCCGCCTCAATGGATTTTTTCACCGCTTTGAGAATGTCTTTCGGTGCGCTGATGCCTCCGGAATAAAACGCGAACTTTGCTCCAGCCTTTGCCAAGGCTGCCGGCGTGGATGGCGCGCGATCGCGCAACTGGAGAGTGCGCAGCGATGCCTTGGCTTCGGGGTCCGCGTCTTTTTCCGCTTCGGGCCATTTCAAATCGACCAGCACGGGAACCTTCTTGGCGGCAATTTCGGTAGCGACTTCGTAACCCATCTGGCCGCCGTAAATCGCGCCGCTGACCTTCCAGCGCTCAATGAGCTCGAGCGCGCGGCGGAGTTGCACTCGATTGTTCGCGGGGACAAGAACGAGAGCGTGGTCCTCCAGAGCTTCGGCGAGGGTGGCCTCCGTGCGGTCGTAGCGGGGACGCGCCACGCCACGGGGATTCTTCCCATAAATCGCTTGCGCCTTCATGCTCCAATCGGTGTCCAGCCAAACCTGGTGAATGTAGGACAGGACGCCGAGGAGAGAATCCGGAAAGCCGCCGCCGAATCCTCCGGACGTCTGGAAGGAAAGAGGAATTGCAACGGGAGTCTTCACGACGAGGTCGCCGGCGCGTTCCCCCGCCAAGTCCAAAACCGCGGCCTGACCTGGGAGGAAGCCGCCCTTGGGAGCGCAAATCACCGTCGTGAAACCGCCGTTGCGCCACGTTTCAATGCGCTTGTCGCTAAGGCTTGCTTCCTCCGCGCCGCTGCGCCAGGGCGTGGAAGCGGGGCGATCTTCCGGACCGTTGGCCCGCTCTTGTGGGCGGCGCGGGCCACCGCCTTCTCCCCCCGCGGGCGGTGCTGCAGGAATGCCGACGTCTGTGAAAGCATCTACGAGTCCGGGATAAACGTTCAGGCCCTTGCCGTCAATCACCCAAGCCTCCGGCGGAATGGCGGCATCTTTGCCGATGGCGGTAATGATGCCTTTAGAAACCACGACAGTAGCTCCATCAATCGGCGGTCCGGAGACGGGGAAAACCTTTGCGCCGCGTATGGCGAAATACTCAGGCTCGCCCCCCTGCGCATGAGCTAACGGTGGATGAAAAACAAGAAACAAAAGAGCGGCTAAGCACAGCGCGGACGCACACCCGCAGAGCAGTTTGAAGCGCATGCGAATCCCCCCTGCTATCAGACTTTGACGGACACCGGTACCGGCCTCACGAATAGACGCATGAGGCTATTGCGAAGTTTCCACAGAGTCAAGGGTGGGCGCTTGCAAAAATGCGCCTAGGGCTTTTTCTTTTTAAAGAGGCCGGAAATGGCGTCGACCGGATTCGTTGCAGTTGCGTTCGGGTTAGCCTGAGATTGGGAGCCTGCGGCCGCGCCGCCGCCCACGCAACCGAGTTGAGATTTCACCAGGCTGGCAGCGATTCCACCCACGTCCGGGACAAATTTCGGCTCAGCGGTCGTACCCTTAATGAGAAAAGGAATGGTGGCGCCTTTGCAGTTGCCCTTGCCGCCGCCGATCGCGCCAAGAATCCCTCCGATACCTGAAACTGGCGCGCCACCGGAAGAAGAATAGGTGGCAGCATTAGCAAGCGTGGCGGCCATTTTGAAGTCGAGAGCGTTTTTGGAATCAACGGTGCCCTGACCGACCAGTGTGCCGAGCGCAGGGATCACCGCATTGAAATTCTCCGCCTGGAGACCATCCGGGGCCATGCGAACGTCCGAAGTGAGTTTGTCAATCAGGAGGTCGCTGCCGGTTTTGATGCCCGTGAGCGCGGTAACGGCCGACATTTTTGAGCCCAGGTCAAATCCCGCCAGTTTGCCGTTGAAAAGCCCAAGGTTGCCTGCAATGACCAGCTTGTTCGTTGGCCCCGTAATCGCGAGATCGGAATTCAGCGTTCCGGCTGCAAGAGAAGCGCCTTTCGGCAGATGGATGCCGAGAGCCGGAAGAAATGCTTCCAGATCTTTTGCGGGCATGTCTTTCGCGTCCATCTTGATCTTGACGGCTGTCGCG
>QHYL01000014.1 GCA_003224105.1 Acidobacteriota bacterium
CAACCACGCCGCCGAGACCCGCCGAGGAATCCAGAAAGCCGGTCGAAGCAAGACTCAGCGAGCTGATCGCGAGTTTTGCATCGAGCGGGGTCAGTGAAGTGTCTTCTTGGTCCACGGGACCAGCTGTCCCGTCGAGCTTGAACTTGCCGCCACCCGGAAGATCTGCCGTCAATGTGACAGGAAACTTTGAGACCATGGAAACGTCGGAAGCAGTGATATTGAGATTGTTGTAGGTGCTGCGCTTCTGAGAATTCGTTGCGCCCACTGTGATTTTTCCATTCTTCAGCTCGAGTTTCGCGATGGAAAGCTCCGGCGCAGCCCCTTTTTGAGCGGGAGCCTGCTTGGCTTGCGCTTTAGCTGCCGGGCCTCCGAGCGAGGAGAAGTTCCACACGCCGGCAGGATTGTGCAGCAGCATGACCTGGGGCGTGTCGATGGTTATGCCGGTGATGTTCAGCGTCTTCGAAAAAATCAAAGGCATCAGTTCCACACCGACTTTAAGGGATCTTGCGGTCAGAAAAGGGGCGGAGCTGAACTTGGG
>QHYL01000015.1 GCA_003224105.1 Acidobacteriota bacterium
TCACATTCGCCATCGCTGATGAGGCAGAAGACGCGGCTGGGACGGCCATCGCGTTTTGCGGCGATCGCCATGCCGGTGGCGACAGAAAGTCCGTGGCCGAGTGAACCGGTGGAAAGTTCGACGCCCGGAACATTCTTGTGCATGACGTGACCGGCAAGGGGCGAACCGTTTTGATAAAAGGATTGGAGCCGGTCGACCGGGAAATAGCCGCTCTCGGCGAGAACGGCGTAGAGGGCAGAGCAGGCGTGCCCTTTGCTCATGATGAAGCGGTCGCGGTCGGGCCAGTCGGGGCGTTGCGGATCGTAACGGAGGGCGCGGCCGTACACAGCGGCCAGCAAATCCGCGGCGGACAACGACCCACCGACGTGCGAAGCGTTGGCTGTGCCGGTCATGCGCACGCAATGTTTGCGAATGCGTTTGGCCAATTCGGCGAGATCGACTTGGGATACGTCGCACATGCTGCCTTCTTTCGTTTCCTAATCGAGAGAGCTAAAGAATGATTCGTCATTCATGCGGCGCGCGACGGCATCCAACAGGAGCGCCGCCGGCGCGCCGTCCGCGACGCGATGATCGAACGTGAGACTCAAAACGCAGGTGTGGCCCACAGCCAGTTGCCCGCCGCGTGCGACGGGCCGCTCCGCGATTCTTCCGATGCCAAGAATGGCGGCTTGCGAGCCGTTGAGAATCGGCGTGAAAGCGTCAATGCCATGAACGCCGAGATTGCTGATGGTCGCGGTGCAACCTTCGAGATGCGCGGGCTGCAAACGGCTGGTGAGGGCGCGGTCGGTTAAATCTTTCACCGCGGCAACAATTTCGCGGAATGAGGCGGAGTCCGCGTTGCGGATCACCGGAACGATCAAACCGCCAGGAGCCGCGACAGCAAAGCCGAGATTGATTTCCTTAAACCGAACGATGGAGTCGTTCTCGATGGTTGCGTTGAGTTCGGGCCGTTCGTGCAGCGCTGAGGCAAAGAGCTTGATTAAAAGCGAGTCATAAGACGGAGCCTGACCTAGTTTTTCTGAAAGCGAGCGGCGAGCGGCAACCAACACATCTGCATTGACTTCGCGAGTGAGCGTCGTGGAAGCCGCAGTGGACAATGTCGCGCGCAAACGTTCGGCCAAAGAACGTCGTAAGCCGGCGAGCGGGATGCACTCGGACGCGGGCCTATCAGTCGCAGGCGCTTGACCGGCAGCTGAATGTTTTGAAACCAGCGCCAGAATGTCAGCTTCGACGATGCGGCCGCCGGGACCGGTTCCCTTCACCTGCTGAAGATTGATTGCATGTTGCGCGGCCAGCTTCTTCGCCAGAGGACTCGCGCGCAGAGGGCCGGCGGCAGGCGCATCTAATTTTGGGCCTGGTGGAGCTTCGGCCGGCAGCGTGCTCGTTTGTGCCGCGCCAGCGCCATCGGTAACACCCGCGGGCGCCGACTCTTCGCTGCGCAAGATGTAGCCCATTAGAGCTTCCACGCGAAGACTTGTTCCAATGGTTGCAACAGGGTGAAGAATGCCCTCTTCCGGAGCAGGAATCTCGAATGTCGCTTTTTCGGTGGTGATTTCCGCAACGGGGTCGCCCATAGCGACGCGCGTGCCAGCGGGGCGCAACCACGCGGTCAGGACGCCTTCTTCGGTATACATTCCCATGCTGGGCATAACAATCGCTCGGGCCACGCGATTCAGGCTCCCGTCCCAAAAAGTTCGCGAGCCACAGAGCACACGGGCGTGTCTTCGTCCACCACAACCAATCGGCGTGTGCGGGAAACAGATTCGAGAATCGTGCCCTCGTCAAGCGGAGAAAGCGTCAAAACATCCACGACTTCGGCGTCAATGCCTTCGGCTGAGAGCGAATCTGCGGCTTCACTGCAAATGTGAGTCATGCGTCCGATGCCGCACAGAGTAACGTCGCGGCCGCGGCGCACGATTTGCGCACTGCCAATGGGCAGGGTATAGGATTCTTCGGGGACGGGACCTTTGGCGCGCAATCCCAGGAATTTGTGCTCGAGAATGATCACCGGGCCATTGTCTCGGATAGCGGAAATCGTCAGACCCTTCGCGTTATAGGCCGTGGAAGGCACGACCACTTTGAGGCCGGGGATGTGGGCCAGGACAGCGTAGAGGGTTTGGGAATGCTGCGCGCCCGCGCCTCCGCCGTAAGTCCGGTTGTCACCGCCGCGCGTGCCGTAAGCCGTGCGAATCACCAAAGGCAATTCCACTTGGCCGCCCATCATGTAATGCATCTTGGCGGCCTGATTCATGATCTGGTCATAGCAGCAGCCGATGAGGTCCACGAACATGATCTCGACAATCGGCCGCAAGCCGGACATCGCGGCGCCAACGCCAGCGCCGAGAAAACCCATTTCCGCAATAGGCGTGTCGAGGATGCGTTCGGGGCCAAATTCGGTAATCAAGCCGCGAGTTGCGCGAAGCGGTCCGCCCCAGGCGTCCACGAAACCGAGATGCGCGCGCCCTGCGGCACCGGCGACGTCTTCGCCCATAACAATAATCTTGGGATCGCGGCGCATTTCCTGGCGAATGGCTTCATTGATGGCCTGACCGAAACTGAGTTCTCGCGCGGCGGTCGTGGTCATTTCTGCTCTCCGTCGCGGGCGGGAACATAGACGTGGGTAAAAAGATCCGCGGGTTGGGGCAGCGGGCTCGACTCTGCAAAGGCTACAGCTTCGTCAATTTTCTTGCGATTCGCAGCTTCGATGGCGTCGAGTTCTGTGGCTGTGAGCAAATGCTGATCGAGCGTTTGCTCACGGAAACGGCGGATGCAATCGCGGTCGCGCGCGGATTGCTCTTCTTCGCGCGGGCGATAACGCCCAGTATCGTCTCCCTGATGATGACCGTAATAGCGATAAGTCATGCACTCGATCAGAGACGGCCCTTGGCCGCGGCGAGCGCGCTCGACGGCAGCAGCAGACGCCTCCCAAACGGCTATCGCATCTTGCCCGTCAACGGTCACGCCCGGCATCGAGTAAGCCGCAGCGCGGTCAGCGATGCGCCGAACGGAAACCGCGTACTCCACTGGAGTCGCTTGCGCGTACCCGTTGTTTTCGCAAACGAAGAGGACTGGGAGTTTCCAGATAGCAGCGAGGTTCATCGCTTCGTGAACGGCACCGATGCTGGCTCCGCCTTCGCCGAAAAAGGCTGCCGCGACCTGGCTGGTCTTACGAACTTTCGCCGAAAGTGCGGCACCCACCGCGTGCGTTACGCCCATGCCAACGATGGGATTCACGCCGAGCATGCCAACGCGAACATCGGTGATGTGCATCGAGCCGCCCTTGGCACGATTGCTTCCCGTCGTCTTGCCGTAGAGTTCGGCCATCATGCGATGGACTTCCACGCCCTTGGCGATGCAGTGTCCATGACCCCGATGCGTAGAGGCGATCCAGTCGCCGGGCTCCAGCGCAGCGCACACACCCACGGCACAAGCTTCCTGGCCGGTGTAGTAGTGCACGGCACCCACGGGCACGCCCGTCTCGACGAGCCACTTCAGGCGCTCCTCGAACTCACGGATGAGCGTCAATCGCTCATACATCCAGAGCAACTTCTCGCGAGACGGCAAATTTTGCGCGAGTCCCGCAGCGCGGCTGGCTGAATTTGAACTGGTGTGGGTCAAACGCTGCAACTTTCCGGCCTTTTCTTGGGAACAGCCGCCTCGCGATAACATTCCCGGATTTCCCCCAGGTTTTCCCAGGCGCTGAGTTTGTTCGAAAATCGTTCGGCAGGATCGCTTGAGATTATCCATTTTAGTGTCCATTTCGCGAACCTGCGGAGCAAATACAGGGGAATTCCCGCAATGCGATACCTCGTACACGGACGAGCGCCAAATTGCCGAATGTTTGCTTCGCCTTTATTCAGCCACCAAGCCAGAAAATATTCTTTTTTCAGCCGAGTTTCGGTCACAGGATGAAAGACTATTGCGGAAGGTTCGTAGCGCAGCCGCTCTCCTGCAGCCAGCAAGCGTTCGCCAAATTCGGTGTCTTCGTTCCGAAGTTCGCTTCCGGGCCGGGGCCCCAAGTCAATGCGGAAATTGCCATACTTCTCGAACATCTCTCTGCGAAAAGCCATGTTCGTACCGATGGGAGCTGCAAAGATCTGACCGGCTTGGGGCATCGGATGGAATGCCACAAGGGGTCCTGCCGCGCGAGAACTTTCAGGCGCCAGCCAGCGAGGAGGCGGGCAATTCCACTTGGGAAGAATGCGACCCCCGGCCCCAGCCCATTCGCCATTGTGGAGCGCAAAAGTGAGCTTGTTGAGCCAATCTTGGTGCACCACCACGTCGTCGTCCATAAAGGCGAGGACATCTCCCCTGGACATTCGGATCCCAGTGTTGAGCGCATGCGATTTACCAGGCTGCGGCTCAAAAAGATAGCGGAAGCGGCCCGGATAACGGCGAATAGAGTCTTTCACTGTCTCCCGGGTCTGGTCATTCGAATTGTTGTCGACAACCAGAATTTCCCATTCAACCGATTCGGGAAGCACCAGGGCAGCCGCACTGCTCAGCGCCTTTTGGAGGCTCCGACAGCGGTTGTAGGTGCAGAGTATGACTGTAATTCTCATGGTTTCTGGTTTGCGTTCTTCAGTTGTTGATTGATGCTTGTCGCATTTCAACCGTTCGAACCCTGCTTTCGATTTTCAAGGTGAACGCTGACTGTCTACGTGATGGCTTCTGGATAATCTTTGGACCGCTTGAGACCACCAATGGCGAATCCTCTGGAAGGCATTAACCGGATGTAAGAACTGAGCGAAGAGGTCCCCAATCAGGGCAACCGTCAGCAGAAACGGATTGATGCGGTAACCGTAGGCCAGCAAAGTATCCCGGTGGTACCTCCAATAGGTCTCTTGCCGAAAACGAAGCACGTTGTGTGCCAGCGACTTATAGTAATTCCCGCGTCTTATTGCGAGCACGCGCCGGTATTCAGTTTGATCCAGTAACTCGTGGCCGTATTTGAGAAAAATAGCAAACTTGCCCAAAACGATGACATCGAACTTTTCTGCGAAGCTGGAAGTCGAGCCGGGCCGGGGCCGCGTATAACTCAAGACCTGCTGACAAAAACCGAAGTCCGCTTCTCTCAGGACCTCAAAACAAAATTCATGATCGGCGTGGAGATGCGGTTCGTTGAAGAACACCGGCCTTTTGCGGACCAGGTCGCAGCGAAGCAAGAGGGACGTCATCGTGCCGAGCATGTAGCCGCTGTCTCCGAATAGTTCACTCCGGCATAGCTCTCGCCCGGACAAAAAACAGCATGGATGAGTACCAGGGTGCCATACAGCGGCGCGACTGACCGGAGAATTCGTCAGTACTGCCTGACCGTCCATGGTAAAGGAACTGACCACTCCGATTGTGGGATGCTCCTCGGCGACGCGCACCATTTCTTCCACGCAAGTCGGGTAGAGCCAGTCATCGGCAAACACGAATTTGCAGTATTTTGATTCCGGAGAAATTTGGCGAATCGTGTGATTGTGATTTTCGATGATGCGGAGAAACCGCTCGTTGCTAGTCACTCGAATCCGCGAATCTTTTGCCGCGTACTTCTGAGCAATTGCGAGCGTCCCGTCGGTGCTGCAATTGTTCACAATGGTGTAGTTCCAATTGGAATAGCTCTGCCGCAAAACACTCTCGATGCACTCCTCGAGATGCTCAGCGCCGTTGTACGCAGGCGTCAGTATGCTAACTAAAGGCTGTGATTCAACATTCACGGAATGTTCCAGATAGCTACAGTTCTTCGAATCTTAAAAGGAGCGTGACAAAGGCGCAAAGCCACTCTTACGCTTCCTTAGGCGTCGGCTGAGACTACCAGGTCTGCATTCAGGGCCGAACGGCTGCTATTGGCTCCTCGCTGCCTCGTGATGGCGGCTCTTCTGCAAAATGGCACGGGAGAGTGGATTTTACGAACACCGCAACCTCAATGGGCTCGAACCGCCCCATTTTCAAGCGAATCGGTCCTCGGAAAAGCGGATCAGCCGCCAGTCGTTCGACGAATTCGCGGTTGTAGCGATTGTCCAAATCCTGCTTGTCCGAGACTTGCCCAATAAAGCCGGGGGCCGTCAAAACAATATCGCTTTGATCGCTTTTGCTCATCAGGTCTTGCCAATCAAGCCGCCCTTCCTCGTAACGCCAAAGCCAAACTGGTTGGGAACGCCAAAGCCCCGCGTCTGAAGAAACCGTCCCGTCGACAAACCACGGATATTCGATTTGCGGGGGGTTTAGGGGATTCACGAGGCCAGGATCTACGGGATATGGTTTCGGGAACGCCACAGGAGACACAATCATAAGTAGCTGAGCGAAGATGAGCGTGCCGGCGATTGCGGCCGCGGATCTAGAGCGAATCCAGCCTGTCGCGTCGGATAAAACGCCTATGGCCATTGCCAGCGGAATGACAGCCGGAGTGAGGTAACGCAGGTTATGATTCATGCCAGAGAGTTGGAGAACAACAAGGGGCAAACCGGCGCAAACCCCAGCCCATACCGCAGTCCGGTGAAGAGGTTTGAGGACAGTCTCTTTCTTAATCACGATTCTTCGCACCGCGACGATGACAACCAGGCAGATTAGTATGGTAATCGCAGGTCCCAGCAAGCCCATGGCGACCGAGCCAAGCCACTTAGCCCAAGTCAGGAGTGAGGGCGCGCCAAAGGACTCTCGGGGTTGCTGCCTCGACATCCCGCTGTATTGCACTGCACGGACGATATTCTTGAGCCACCAAGGAGCCGCAATTACGAACGCCAGGGCGCTCGACTTGAAGAGTGGCATCAGTGCTTGGACGCTCAGAGGTTTGGGGCGATGCAAAATGAACGTAACCGCCAGGATCGGAAACGCGATCAGGACAAATGTGATTTTGGACAGAAGCCCGAGGGCGAAAGCGAGTCCCAGACAAATCCAACCCTGTCGTCCCCATTCTTCGCCCCAATAGTCCAATAGAAAATACAACGTGGCAGATACAGCGAGGAGAAAGGGTCCCTCGGTGCTGAAGAAGGTGCTGGCCGAAAGGACCTCCGGCGCCAAACAGAAGACGAGGACAGCAATAGCGGCAGCAGCGGGGCTTGCAATACGACGAGACGTTAAGTAAAGGAAGGCCGCAGTCGCCAGCCAACATGCCAAAGTCACAAATCTCGTAGTCACCGTATGGAACCCGAATAATGCCAGGAATGGGAGGGGATGAGCAAATATCCATCGAGTGGCGGCTACGACGATTAGAAACACAACGGCACTAGCGAAAAAGAACCAGGACGGTCCTTCGGTTCCACTGTCTTCCATATTCGGGCCTGGGTTCAGGCTAGTCTTTTCAAGGATAGGCGTAACGATTCCTAAGGTACTTCGATTGCGGCTACGTGCGTTCATTTCCACTGCATTCGAATGCATTCGGCTATGGTCATTCCCCTCCTGAGAATTGCCCCCGGACAACGCGCCTGATGTGCTTTGCTGTGGGATGTAGGACAGGGGGCAACCACGACAACAGCCTGTCAAATCGTGGCTTCCGGAATCTGGCAATGTTGCGATCCGTCGTAAAGTCCTTCGAAATCACGTCATGCTCGTATTCCTGCTCGGCGGGATTGGGCTTCGCGGGGTCCGCCACCGCCCTGCCCATGAGACGCCGGTGATAGTAGTTGTAGAAGGCGTTCTTTTTCAGCTCAACATAGACATTGCGGAAACCGCTGTCGAGCATAACCGCCTCCAAACAGCGGGTTGTCGGAAACCACCAGTTGCTCCAGTCCCCATAAATCTTGTGATCGATATCGAAGAAAGAAATCGGCATCCCGTCCAGAATCTCCGCGGTAGAGCTCACGCGCGATTTCGGCAGGCCCAGCACCCTATTCAACTGCTCGGCGAGATAGTCTGTTGTTGATGCTCCCTCGATGAACAATAATCCTCCGTCCTTAAGCAGTTTGCGAATGCGCTGCAGGGAAAGCACTGGATTCTTGAGGTGGTAGTACACGCCCGGAAAGAGCACGAGATCGAAAGTGCCCAGAGCCTCCGGCAGAGCATCATAGACTCCACAACGGACGTAGTTCGCAGAAGAATTCTTGATCTCCCTCACCGCGTTGAAGACGGTGACATCCGGGTTCTGGATGTCCAGTGCGGTCACCTGCGCGCCGCGGCGCTCGAGCTCGAAAGTGTAAGGGTTTCGTACTTGTGATAACAACTCCGCCCGACAAGTTTTGGATGAATGGTCATCCCCGATTTCTCCTCTGCTTCCAATGCCGTGTTCATAAGACGCCTCCCCTATAGCTGTTGTAGGTAGCGGGATACCGCGCCTCTGTCCGAAGATTTATCGTGAAGAACAAAACGGCTGGCAGAGCAAGCGGCCACCGTGCAATCGAGTCGCTTCGGCTAGACCGTGACAAGCGTCTCTTCCTCAACGGGCGAACTGCGGCGCAGGCCCTGCACCAGGTCTACGTAAACTGCTTTTTGTCCCATCACATAAAACAGCATGCCAACGTATGTGACTAAGAGAAGAGTCACGCCCAGGATCAGCCTTGGCAGAGGCATTAAGGATTGCCCGAACGTGAACTGCACGATAAAGGCCAGGGCGGCTGCGACGACACCTGAAACAAACGGCCGGCTCGCAGCTAGAAGAACGTCGCGCAAGGAAATTGCCGTGCCATGGACGCACCACGCAATGTGCGGAACAACCCAGAGCGTCATCACCGCGGAGTAGCCAATCGCAACGCCTTTTGGTCCATAAGGCAAGCCTAGGACGTAACCGCAGATGACTAGTGGCGCAAGAACGCAAACAATCTTCAGATTTCGTCCGATCATGCCGAGCGCAAGAGTCAGCCATGCTAAGGGGTTAATGAGAGCGTAGATGAGAATCGTGGGGGCCAGGAAGCGAAAGATATCCACCACGTCGTTCCACTTCGGCCCGAGCACGACACGAATCAAATCAGGGGCAAACAAAGCTGCAGCGATGGTAATTGGTATGGTTAACGCCAAGACCAAGGAATAGCCCCTAAGGAAATAGCTTCTAAAGCGTTCGGGTTCCTCACGGACTCGGGAGAGGCCGGAGAACGCCAGTCCCCCAAACGCAGAGTTCACATTCTCAGTGGGAAGATTGATGAGTTGATAGCCCCGTCCGTAAAGACCTAGTGCATCCGCTCCCCAAAATCGGCCGACCAAGACTTTTTCGAGATTGTAGGCCGTGTAAATAATGACGCTAATTAGCGTGAATGCTCCGCCAAAGCGAAGCAGGGAATGAACTTCTTTCTGCAGGCGAGCTTTTCCCGGTCGCCAGCCTGTGGCAAACCAAAGGCAAACGGTGTTGATCAGCGGAAGGGCAACGGTTGAGGCAACGAGCGCCCAATATCCAAAGCCGGCGGCGGCCATGCCAATCCCAATGGCAGTGCTGACCACCAGTGAGATGGTATCGATTGCTGCCAGCGCCGTGAATCGCATCCGCCGCTCGAGCAACGCCGTGTGCTGCACGCCCGCGCCATTGAAGATGAAAGACGTGGCCAGAATGACCGAGACCCACACGAGGCGGGGTTCATGATAGAAAACGGCCA
>QHYL01000016.1 GCA_003224105.1 Acidobacteriota bacterium
TAGAACCCAAGTATCAGGCTCAATCCAAAGAAGGGAACGCGGCCAGCATGATCGGTCCGCGGGGTGTACGCAGAAATGGGGGGCAATACCGAGCGTCGCACAAATCGACGCTATGATCTGTCTTTACCGGTTCTTGTTCGCGTGCCCACCGAGAAGGCATTGGATTCGCAAAAGGGCAAGACCCGTGATATTTCCACGCGAGGTCTTTACTTCGTGATGGATCAAGATCCGCAAACGGGCTCGCGGCTCGACCTCGTCCTGACTCTGCCGACGGAAGTAACGAGCGGCACGGAAGTGATGGTGCACGCTTTAGGAAGGGTTCTGCGCGTCGAGCCCAGGATGGAGGACGGCAATACACGCATGGGCGTGGCCGCCGTCATCGAGAGATACGACATAGTGCGCGGAGAAGCCGCGCGAGTGTGACGTTGGTTTTTTCCCGCAGGCGAGTCACAATACAATCCGCGCTGTCATATGCCGTCGAGCGTCATGGGCATCCCACATCCAGCCCGGCGGATGTGACGCAGACTTTCGCGGGCTACGAACAAGGAAAGACACAGGTAGCGCTTGCCGCATAAAAGAAAAGAAGCAGGAATTTGCCAGGTCGGGCATGGCGACCGACGCAAGGGTTGCTTTGGTTTGACTGGATGCCGTTGCACCAGGTGCGGGCGCTTTGCATGTCCAGGTTGCTCCAGCACGCAGTGGGGCGAAGATTATAGACGTGTTTGCGTAATTTGCCAGAAAACCCACAATGCGAAGAAAAACCCTGAAAGCCGCTAACGGTCCGCTCAGTCGGGCAAGTTCATGGTCTCCCCCCTTGACGCCAATTTTGCGGCTCCTTCACAAAGTCGGTAGAAGCTCCACTCATCTCAAGCTAAGCCTCCCAACTATCGTCGTCCCTTCCTTTTCAAAGGGCCGTTCCAGAGCCTCTCTTGGTTTGGAACTCATCTTGCTCCCAAGAAGAAATTGGCCTAGTATCCGGCCAGATTAGCCTCCGGAGGGTCCAATGCGAGTTGGCGACTTAATCGGTTCCCGCAAGGAAGTCTATACCGTTTCCGAAGAGACTAGCGTTCACGAAGTAGCGCAATATCTGCGAGCCAAAGAAGTGCGTACGGTCGGTGTGCTTGGCGCCAACGGGAAGCTGACTGGCGTCATCTCGCAGAGCGACATCTCCGACAAAGTAGCCGCAGAAAACAAGTGCCCTGCCTGGATGAAAGCCTCGGATATCATGACGCGTGAACTAGTTACGGTCACGGCCGAGAAGACCCTCGACGAATGCCTGCTCCTAATGGAACAGAACGGCATCTTCCACCTGATCGTGCTGAGTCAAATGGGGGAGTTCAGGGGAATGCTGTCGGTCAAGGACATCCTGAGAGTTGTTGCCTCCGACGAAAAGGCCCGGGCCGACCTGCTGGAAGCCTTCATCTTCCCCCAGAGATAGCCGGGATCGCCCCGACAGAAGCCAATAGAAGAGAGAAAATTGTTTTCGTCCGTGGGAGAAGTTTTTACTATTTGGGATATGAGAAACCAGTGCTTTTTCGCCTATCGGTACTAAAACTAGGCCTCCCTGCTCCCATCTAAGCTATTGTAAACAAGCCATTTAGCAATCCTTTCCCACTTTTATTCTTTCTAAAAGCGGATTCGTTTGATGGCCAATGGTGTGCTTTCCATTCCCCTGCCAAATCTTCTGCCAAACATGTCCGCCGAAAGACGAACGAAAAATGGGGGCCCGGAACTGGCCAACACTCTGCCGCCCGAAGAGGTTTTGTTCGGGCGTTCCGAGGCCATGAAAGATCTCCGGAAACGCGCCACAAAAATCGCCGCAACAAACATTCCCTTATTGTTGTGCGGTCCCAAAGGAAGCGGCAAAGAGGTTCTTGCCTGTTGGATTCACAATCATTCGGCGGCTGCAGGTGGACAATTCATCAAGGTCAATTGTGCGGCGATTCCCGGAACTCTGCTGGAAAGCGAACTCTTCGGCTTCGAAAAGGGCGCTTTTACCGGAGCCCATGTAACAAAACCCGGTCGCGTGGAGCTTGCGCACAACGGCACGTTGTTTCTCGACGGAATCGCCGACCTGGACATGGCGTCGCAAAGCAAGCTTTTGCAGTTCCTGCAAGACGGCTGTTTTTCGCGCATTGGTGACCAGCAAGAGAGATCTGTCGACACGCGGCTCATGTGCGCCACGGACAAGAATCTGGAAGATGAAATTGCGCAAGGGAAGTTTCGCGCGGATTTGTATTACCGGATCAACGTGGTATGTCTGAGGCTTCCCGCACTGCGGGACCGCCGCGAGGATATTCCCATGATGGCCGAGTATTTTCTCGCGCGCTGCCAGCAGCAGTTCCAGGCGCAAGCGGAACCGCTGACCATGGAGACGCTGCATTACATGCAGTGTCTGGACTGGCCGGGGAACATCCGCGAGCTTTCGAATGGCATTGCCCGCCACGTGGTCATCGGTCCTGAGGCGTCGATTCTGGAAGACTCTGCGCGGCCCGCCATTCCGCCCGCCCCACGAGCAGCGGCTAAAAATGGAATTGTGCCCTTGAAGAGCCTGTGCAAAGAAGCGATTCGGGCCAGCGAAAAGAACATTATCCTCGAGGCGCTGCGCGCCAATCGCTGGAACCGCAGGAAAGCGGCTCAGGAACTGAAAATCAGCTACAGGCTGCTCATTTACAAGATTCGCGACGCCGGCCTGATTACGAAACAGAAGCATTCCGCCGGATCTCGCCAAGAGGCCGCGCCGTCGCCTTCCGGAGCCGACTGACCGGGTTCGCCAACAAGCTTCGTTTCACTGAATTTCCTTCTCCGAATTTTCCTTTCAAACCATTTCCACTGCATCTCAGCCATCATGTCCTCCTCCTGTCCGTCTGACCTTGTCAGCTCATTTCCTCGTCTTTTAGACATTCGATAACTGGCCAAAAGACAGTGCACGTAAAGTACGCAGCCAACGTTCGTTCCCTGAACCAAAACTGTTCCTCACACCAGTAGTTCGAGAACTCCTCGTCTCTCTACCATCGCTGTGGAAGAACGTTAGGGCGTTTTTAGATCAGCGACTTCAGCGGACCCCACCCCCGCTTCTGACTGCTAGCTGGCCCCAGCCCAGAGGGAAAAATGAAATCGATGAAAAGTCAGAACACTAGCTGTGTTTTTGCACGCGCACGCGCCCTTCAACTCGGTCTCTTGCTTTTGTTGGCGTTGGCTCCGATGGTGCTGGCCGGCTGCGCAGGATTCGTCAGCGGCGCAAACACCAATCAAAACCCCGTTGCGCCGGTGATCACCACGCAACCGGTGAATCAAACGGTGATCACGGGGCAGGCCGCCACATTCAGTGTGGTGGCGAGCGGCACGGCGCCGATGAGTTACCAGTGGCAGAAGAACGGCGCGAACATCTCTGGGGCCACTTCTTCAAGTTACACGACCCCCGCTACGGCAGCAGCAGACAACGGTTCCACCTTCATCGTTGTGGTAAGCAACACGGCAGGAAGCGTTGCCAGCAACGCCGCAACGCTGACGGTAAGCGCGGGCACTGCGGCTCCTTCCATCACCACGCAGCCAACGAATCAGACCGTGTCAGCCGGGCAAACTGCGACGTTCACGGTAGCGGCGGGCGGCACGGCGCCGCTCAGCTATCAATGGCAGAAAAATGGCGCGAGCATTGCCGGTGCAACTTCCGCTAGCTATACGACGCCAGCCACCACCACTTCGGACAGTGGTTCCACTTTCAAGGTCGTTGTCAGCAACGGCGCCGGCACAGCAACCAGCAATGCAGCGACATTAACCGTAAATACGGCACCAGTCGCACCGACGATCACCACGCAGCCCGCGAATCAAACGGTAACCACGGGGCAGACCGCGACGTTCACAGTGACCGCAACTGGCACGGCGCCGCTCAGTTATCAGTGGCAGAAGAACGGCGCGAACATTTCCGGCGCAACTTTGGCCAGTTACACCACGCCAGCGACCACGACTTCAGACAACGG
>QHYL01000399.1 GCA_003224105.1 Acidobacteriota bacterium
ATATTGTTTTTCTAGATCGGCCTGCGACGTGTCTATGCGGGGATCTTTTTGGATTTCCGCGGAAGCGGTCAACGCTTTGCCGCCCACCGTCAGCTTGATCTGATAAGTTCCCGGCGCCACCAGAACTCCGGCCGGGCGTCCGCCCCAACTGACTGCACCGGGCACGCGCGCAGGAGCTTCGTCGCGCATATCCCAGACAAATCGGTTCAGGCCTTCCTCCGCGGGCAATTTTTCACCTGGCCGTGAGATGCCAAATTCTTCCTCCTCCGGTGAAGCGCCCTCCGCTGCCTTCTTGCTGGAGAGCTTTCGCACGAGCTTGCCCTTCGCGTCAAGAATCTCCAGTTCGACAGCGTCTTTGGGCGCACTCTTCAGAAAATAATCAATGATCACGCCGGTTGGCGGATTTGCGCCCATCGGAAACGTTGCTGGCAGCGCAAATCCAGGTCCGCGAAATCGAATCGCCGTCGCAGGCTGGTAAAGATGCACGTCTTCATTCACGGTCGCCGCGCTCATTTGCCGCAGCGGAGAAATATCATCGAGAATCCAGAACGCTCGCCCATGCGTCGCCACAATCAAATCGTCGTCCTTCACGGTTAAATCGTGGACCGGCGTCGTGGGCAGATTCAGCCTGAGCGATTGCCAGCGCCCTCCGTCGTCAAAGGAAACGTAAATTCCATTTTCCGTGCCGGCGAACAGTAAGCCTTTCCGTTTGGGATCCTCTTTCGCTGCATGGACGTAACTGTTGTCTGGCAATCCGGTCGTAATCTTGCTCCAAGTTTTCCCGTAATCTGTGGTCTTAAACGCATAAGGCCGGTAATCATCGAGCTTGTGCCGGTCAATGGCCACGTAGGCTGTACCAGCCGCGTAGGGGGATGCATCAATTAGGCTCACCAAACTCCACTCGCCGAATTCTTTCGACGTAACGTCTGTCCAGTGCTGCCCTCCGTCGCGCGTCACGTGCACCAACCCGTCGTCGCTGCCCGCCCAGATCACGCCCTTTTCGACCGGCGATTCCGCAATCGTAAATACCGTGTCGTAGTACTCGACGCTGGTGTTGTCTTGCGTCAGCGGCCCGCCGGAAGACTGCTGCTTGCTCTTGTCATTCCGCGTCAAATCCCCGCTGATCGCCGTCCAGCTCATTCCTCCGTCCTTCGTTTTTAAGACGGCTTCCCCGCCGTGATACAGCGTGTTGGGGTCGTTCGGTGAAATCGCAATCGGCGCCGTCCACTGGAAGCGATGCTTCAATTCCGCAGCGCCCGCTCCCATCGGATTCAATGGCCAGGAAGAAATGTCCTGTTCCTGCCCATTCGATTTGTCAAAGCGCGTGATCAATCCATCGTACGAACCGGCATACACGACATGCGGATTGCGCGGGTCTGGAACTACATATCCTGACTCGCCTCCGCCAACGTCGTACCAGTCCGGCCGGTCAATCGCAAAACTGTCGCTCCGGCTGGCGATCGCTACCGTCGAATTGTCCTGCTGCGCGCCATAAAGCTTGTAAGGCACGCCATTGTCGGTGGCCACATGATAGAACTGCGCAGTCGGCTGATTGGCTTCCGTCGTCCAGCTTTTCCCTGCATCGTGCGAAACGCTGGCTCCGCCGTCATTTGCCACGATCATCCATTGAGGATGCGTGGGATCAATCCACAATCCATGATTGTCGCCATGCGGCGCGCGCATGGCCTCGAAACTCTTTCCGCCATCCGTCGAGCGCGAAACTCCCGTGTTGAGCACATACAGTGTGTCCACACTCCTGGGATCCGCAAAAATATGATGAAAATACCAGGCGCGCTGCGTGTAACGGTGATCGGAATTGATCAGATGCCAGCTTTCTCCCCCGTCCTCGCTGCGGTAGATTCCGCCTTTTTCCGCTTCGATGATTGCATACACGCGATTTCCATCCGCCCCGGACACCGTGACACCGATGCGCCCCAACACGCCGCTCGGCAGTCCATGACCCTCGAGCCTTTTCCACGTCACGCCATCATCGCCGGAGCGATACAACCCGCTCCCCGGGCCGCCGCTGGTCAGGCTCCACGGCGTGCGTTGCGCTTCCCACAGCGCGGCAAACAAAATGTGCGGATTATTCGGATCGAACACCAGATCGATCGCACCGGTCTTGTTGTCCTTGAACAGAACTTTTTGCCATGTTTTCCCGCCGTCGCTCGAACGAAACACGCCGCGCACCTCGTTCGGCCCGTAAGCGTGCCCGAGCGCCGCCACGTAAACGATGTCCGGATTCTGCGGATGCACCACGATTTTTGCGATGTGCTGCGTATCCCCGAGCCCGATGTGCGCCCACGTTTTCCCGCCATCCACGGACTTGTACATCCCGTCGCCGTAAGAAATATTCCCGCGAATGCAAGATTCGCCCGTTCCCACGTAAATCACATTGGGATCAGAAGGCGCCACGGCAATCGCTCCAATCGACATGATTCCGGTTTTGTCCGTCATCGGTGTCCACGTGAGCCCGCCGTTTTGCGTTTTCCAAACTCCGCCCGCCACGGCCCCGAAATAATACGTTTCCGGGTCCCCGGCCACACCAGTTACCGCCAGGGCGCGGCCGCCGCGGAACGGCCCAATCTGACGCCATTTCATGCCCTTCAGGGCTTTGTCATCCAGTGTTTGTGCCAGTATTTGCGTATGAAGTGAAACTTGCCCCAGCCCCGCTAAGCTCGCCACCAGCAAAAAAGCGGAGTAAACCGCAAATCTTCTTTGACCACTCATTGCTCTTCTCCTCAGTAGAAAATTGAAGAACTGCTAGAGGATAGACCTGCAACCAGCCCTGTCCGTCATCTGCAAGCTGATAGACGGGGCGCTGCGCAATCCGTTTCGCGCACGCGAACAGTAGAACCGGCGGCATCCTAACGCCTTACCCGTGCGCGGTCAACGTCGCATTTGTTTAGTCGTTTTTTTCAATCGCTTTTTTCTAGTGAGATTCTTGCCGCTGAATTCACTCATACCGCAGCGCTACCATCGGGTCCACTCGCATCGCCCGCCGCGCCGGAACGGCGGATGCAACCAGCGAGACGATCCCGAGTAAGACCACAATGCCTACGAACGTCAACGGATCCGTAGACCGCACGCCATAGAGCAGCGTTCGCAGATAGCGCGTCACGCCAATTGCAACCGCGATGCCAATCCCGGCGCCTGCTAGCGTAAGCAATATCCCTCTCCTTGCGATCAGGCTGCGAATTTCCTGCTGCCGCGCGCCAAGTGCCATGCGTATTCCAATTTCGCGCGTACGACGAGTCACTTCGTAAGAAAGCAACCCATAAAGACCGATGCAGGCGAGAACGAGAGCAAGTCCGCCGAACAAGCTGGAAAGGCTTGCGATCAGCCGCTCCTGGTAAAGGATTCTGTCAATCTGCTCGGCTTGCGTTTGGATGCGGGTGACGACGATGTCGGGCTTGGCTTCTCTGACGGCTGCGCGGACTGCGGGAATCAGGGCACGAAAGTCTCCTGAAGTGCGCAGTTCAAACGAACCTCCGCCCAGCTTGAGCGGAACATATGCTGTTGCCCGGACCTCTCGTCTTAAATCGTTGTACTTCGCATCGGCGACGACGCCGATCACTTCGTAGTCGGCCGCCTTGGATCTGAAATCGCTAAAGAACTGCCCCACTGGATTGCCCTTTCCAAACAGGCGCTGCGCCAGTTTCTGATTCACAATCACCGGGCTCGGTTTCGCCTCAGACTGGAAATCTTCCGCTTTGAAAGTCCGTCCTGCCAGGAACGGGATGCGCATGGTTTCGAAGAATTTCGTGCCAACGGGAAGCTCATCAGAGTGTATTGGAGATTTTTCCGAAGCTCCAAGTGAGCTGAACACCGTATCCATATTCATTCCGCTAAGGAGGGGAACCATGGAATAGCTCGCAGAGATAACACCAGGGAGAGCGGCAAAACGAGTCTGAAGATCGCGGCAAAGTCGCGGGATACGCGGGTCTGTCCAGTCGCGTATATTGGGATCGATGCCCACCAGCGTGTCGAAACCAGGGTTCATTGTTTCAAGATGGGCAAGCGTGTGGACGAGAAGTCCCGCGCCCGCGACGAGGACCACTGATAGAACGACTTGAACAACCACGAGCACACTTCCGAGCTGAAAGCGGCGCCTTTCTCCGTGCGGGCCCAGAGACAGGCTTTCAGAGCTGCCTTTCAGGGCATACGTCAAATCGAGACGCGTACCAAGCAAGCCCGGGGCGAGCCCAAAGAAAATTGCCGCCAGGATTGCGATAGTAACGGTGAAGCCGAGAACACTCGAATCAGGACGAATATCGATTTGAAGGCGGTCGTTCCAATTGGACGTAAGAAAAGTTGCAAACGCGTAAGTTCCCCAGTAAGCCAGCAAAATCCCAAGGACAGCCGCCACGACCGCCATGAGGAGGCTCTCTATCAGAAGCTGTCTGGCTCTGTTGACATCCTCAAAGAAAGGCGGCGATGTTTCAACCGATACAGATTGAGGCTCAAGCCGAGCAGCAGGGCTTGGCGCATTTGTGCGCGCAGGGATCGACCCGGTGCGCGAGCCGAGAGGTTTCGTTTGACGGAAGAGAACAGGCTCTCGATCAGGGAT
>QHYL01000400.1 GCA_003224105.1 Acidobacteriota bacterium
AGTAATTCGGAATGCGCGACGCTTCGCGACGCAGCGAAACAAATGGAATCTTGGCGGTACCACAAGCGAACCCCGCGTCCGATATACCTACTCTAGCTAAAGGGCTGGTCGAGCTTTGCAATGTCGTCGGAACCCAGTCGGGGAAACATATAAAGCCAATCCATCGGTATTGCGCTGGCAGACTTGTGTTGGAGGGCGGCTTCCCCCCAGAGTGGGTTAGCCCCAGGCCTCCATTCTCCAGCGAGCGCAAGAACAATGCTACCCACGAACTTCGCTACTCCGTAGAGGCAGCCAGTGAAACCGAGAGCAGAGTCCTCGGCGGGATCAAATATAAGAGCGTGGACGTTACGGCTGTTGTGAACGGCCTGGGACCAGCAGTTGGAATCTCTGCGAAGAGTACCGGCAACGCCTTCAGAAACTTGACGAATAGAATGGAAGAAGCCTTGGGTGAATGTACGAATGTTCATTTGATGTATCCGGGCTTTGTGTTTGGATTCCTTCACCTAATCAAATTCAGCAAGGAATCGGAGGTGGGCACTCCGCAAGATGCTTCTTTTGATGAGAAGGATAAGCCGCTGGCCGCAATAACCAGGTATCACGAGGTGCTTGTAGCATTGTCAGGCCGGAGCACCATCACTGAACCAGGCATGCGGTATGAATCCGTCGGACTTTTAGTATATCGGTGCCAAGGCAAGCACGCTGATATCTGGCCGAACTATCCTCCTCCCCAGAGTCCGGTTCACTTCTCGCGCTTCTTTCAGAGACTCTACGATCTGTATGACCTCCGCTTTGGTTATCCCGACCCTGACGGACCGAATATCCGAAAGGACTGGCAGCTGCGAGGCGCATCAATCCCGAACAATTTCGATTCGGCCCTACCCTTCCCCTGGGAACCAAGACTCGCGTCCGAACAAGCAACCTAGCCTAGAAAGCTGGCAGATTGCCCATGACGCCTTGATCCGCCCTTGAAGGGCGGAATGCTGCGCGCTTCCTTGCTTCCAAACGGCCCATAGTGGCTTGCCGTGGAGTTACGTAAATGACGAATCAGTGGAATGCGGCGGAGTACGACGCGAAGCATGCGTTTGTGTATGAGAAGGCCAGGGGCTTGGTGGAGCTGCTGGCGCCGAAGGCGGGGGAGCGGATTCTTGATTTGGGATGCGGGACGGGTGCGTTGACGGCGGAAATTGCCGGAAGAGGCGCGGAAGTCCTGGGAGTGGACCGGTCCGAGGAGATGATTGCGCAGGCGAGGAAGAAATTCCCGGAGCTGCGGTTTGAGGTGATGGATGCGCGGGAGCTGCGGTTCAGGACAGATGCGGGGCAGGGTGATGGCGTGGATGAAGGCTCGACAAAAGCCGAACAGCAGATCCCTCACCCCGCAAGAACCGCGGGGATTCGGGATGACAGGCTTGGGGGGGCACCCGCTCAGGGCAAGCGCGATGACGGGCTTGGGGGGTTGCCCGCTCAGGGTGGGCCGGGTGACACGCTTGTGGGGGCGACCGCTCAGGACCAGCGGGAGGACAGGCTTGGGGGATTGCCCGCTCAGGGCGGGATGTCCGCGAGGCCAGCGGACAGGATGGCGTCGGCCGGATTTGACGCGGTGTTTTCCAATGCGGTGCTGCATTGGATTCCGGAGGCGGAGGAAGTGATCGCGGGAGTGGCACGCGCGCTGAAGCCCGGAGGGCGGTTTGTGGCGGAGTTTGGCGGCAAGGGCAACATCCTGAAGCTGGTGGCGGGGTTTCACAAAGCCCTTGCGGCACTGGAAATGCGGCCTGCCGACGAAGTGGGCCCGTGGTTCTACCCCGGTGTGGCGGAATATGCGGGAATGCTCGAGCGGCACGGACTGGAAGTGCGGGAAGCGTCGCTCTTTGACCGGCCGACGGTGCTGGAAGAAGGCGAGCGCGGGCTGGAGAACTGGATTCGCGTGTTCCGGAAGACGTTCGTGGAGAAGATGGGGGAGGAAGACGCGGCGCGGTGGATCCGCGAGGTGGAGCGGCAATGCCGGGGGGAGTTGTTCCAAGATGGGAATTGGGTGCTGGATTACCGGAGACTGCGCATTGCGGCGTGGAAGGCGTGAGCGGGCGGCGTTTGCGGGCGGCGTGAGGCTCCTCCTGTGAGACGCCGCGGCACAGTTCGGGGCCAAGGTACCTATCGGGGCTAAGGTACCTGTAGGACTACAAGACCTCTTAGGGTAAGCTCTCAAGGAGCCGGTCAACCCTCCCGCCCGGTTGCAGGTGAGGAAACAGGGGGTGTGCCATCCTTGCCTTAGGGCTCGGCACCCCGGAACATCGTGAATAGGCGTAGATAGGCTAGTGCAACACAACTCAATCATGGAGGGATAATGCGTAACTTGTTGATTCTAGGAGTACTTGCACTCTTCGGAGCGGGCTCGGTTTGTGCCCAGGGAACGGCTCCGAAAACGGAGTTTTTTGTGGGGTACGAGTACGAGCACCTGAACCCCGGAGGCCGAGGGTGCCATGGGTTCGACCTAAACCTGGTGTACAACGTCAAGGATTGGCTCGGCGGAGTGGGCGACCTTGGGTATTGCAAAGAGACGGGGCTGCCGTCTGGAGTGAGCGGACATGATTTCAATTATATGTTCGGGCCGCGCGCGACCTACCGGACCAGGGGCAAACTCCAACCCTACGGCCAGGTGCTCTTGGGTGGACAACACGAATCCATCGCCGGAACAGGATTCAATACGTTTGCGATGACCCTGGGAGGCGGAGTGAACTACCAATATAATGACCGCTTTTCCCTTCGGCTGATCCAGGCGGACTATCTGTGGACGCACTTCGGCGGAACGGGCTGGAATAACGCGCGAATCACAGCCGGGCTGGTCTACACGTTCTAAGGCGGAATAACGCGTCCCCAAAAAGCAACGAAGTTTGTGGAAAAGGCCGGAGGAAATTTCTCCGGCCTTTTGGCTTATTCCGCAGGAGCGCGAGCGCCAACAAAGCTGATGGGGTTGCGGAGGGGATTCAGGGTTGGAATGGATTGAGGCGGAGGGGATTCTGGCATAGACTCGGCGGATGGACGCCGAGTGGCTGCGCAAGCTGTGCCTGTCGTTTCCAGGAACCACGGAACAGATTCAGTGGGGCTACGATTTGCTGTTCAAGGTCGGCGGGAAAATGTTTGCGATTACGCCGCTGGAGCCGGCGCCGGTGTGTCTTTCGTTCAAGGCGTCGCCGGAAACGTTTGCGGAGTTGACGGAGCGGCAAAACATTATTCCGGCTCCGTACCTGGCGCGGGCGCAGTGGGTGGGGCTGCAGACACGGGACGCACTGGGACACGATGAACTGGCGGAGCTGCTGCGCGAATCGTATGAAATGATTCTGGCGAAGCTGCCGAAGAAAATGCAGGAGGCGATTGCGAGCGGAAGAAGCGCGGGGCGTGCTGGCCGGGGCGGTGCCGGGCGAAGAAAGAAAGAGAGAAGCCTAGAAGTGGCGAAGAAGTTGAGAGTGGGAAAGAAGAGAAAGACGAGACGTTGAAAAAACTTTGGAGCGAGGTGCGTTGTGTATAGAGGTCGAGTGCTATTTGCGGCGATTGTGGTGATAGCAAGCTTGGGCGTTTTGCGGCATACGAAGGCGGAGCCGGCGGGCGGTGGATTGCTGGTGATCGCAAATCAGAAAGAGCACACGGTGCTGGTGGTGGATCCGGACGAACGAAAAGAGTTGGCGAAAGTGGTGGTGGGAGTAAATGGGCACGAAGTGATGGTGTCGAAGGACGGGAAGTTTGCGTACGTGCCGATTTACGGAAATTCCGGCGTGGGCCGGCCGGGGACGGATGGGAGCACGATTGACGTGGTGGATTTGCAGGAACGGAAACTCGCGGCGACGATTGATCTGGGGAAGCCGCTGCGGCCGCATCGCGCGGAGTGGGGCCCGGATGGAATGCTTTATGTGACCGCGGAACTGGGAAATGCGGTGGACGTGCTGGACCCGAGCACGCGGAAGATTGTCGCGGAGATTCCGACGGGGCAGAAAGAATCGCACATGCTGGTGATTTCGCCGGATGGGCGGCGGGCGTATACGGCGAATGTGGGCGCGGGCAGCGTGAGCGTGCTGGACGTGGCGACGCGCAGCCTGATTACGACAATTCCGGTGGCGAAGATGGTGCAGCGGATTTCGATTTCGGCGGACGGGAAGCATGTTTATACGCACGATCAGG
>QHYL01000311.1 GCA_003224105.1 Acidobacteriota bacterium
CGTAAATGCGGTTAGGATTCTTGGGCGACCCTTTCACGTGGTAGATCTCCCAGCCGGCAAAATGCGGGCCGCTGACGTCCCATTTTTCGCGCTTGCCGTCCGACGACAAAACAAACGCACCCTTGCGCGTGCCAACCAATACTCGTACTCCGCTCATGTTTCATCCCCCCGTGCGTTTGGTGAAAACACGCGAGACAGTGTGCCCAAGTAGCTTGCAAAATGCAAGTGAAAATGTGTTAGCATGGCGATATGGCGAAGAAGCGCCTGCCCAAGCGCCGGTCGGCCTGCCCGCTGAATGCGTCGGTGGAGATGCTAGGCGACCGATGGTCGCTGCTGATCATCCGGGACATGATGTTGCTCGGCTCCCGCACCTTCAAAGAATTCCTCGGCTCTTACGAAGGAATTGCGACGAATATTCTAGCTGACCGGCTACGCAAACTGAAAGTGTATGGAATCATTCGCACGGAACAAGATCCATTCGATGGGCGAAAATTGATTTACCAGCTCACCCCCAAAGGCATCGATCTTGCGCCGGTGCTGACGGAAATGGTGCTGTGGGCGGGCCGGCACGAGAAAACGGAAAACCGGCCGCTCATCCGGTTGATGCAGGAGGACAAGCAGAAATTCCTGGAACAGATCCGCCAGCGCTGGGCGCAGCCAAATCCCACCATGGAAAGCAAGCGGACCACTACGATCTGAGGAACCAATTCGAGGGAACAAAACAGCAGGTTACTGAGGTTATGAACGAACCTCTGCGTATTCCTCTTCTTGCGAGACAGAGACGGGCATGGCCGCGGAGGCCACTCGGGCGTTCAGGTTGGCAAAATAGAGGTAAGCAAGCACCGTAGCGGGCAGAAGGACCAACGCTCCCTTCCATAGCATGGAAGGAGCATAAGCGCCGCTTACCAGGCCGGCGAAGGCGATACCGCCCATGAAGTAAGGAAAGGCCCACTGGTAACAACGCAGGCAGACTTGCTTGAGAGGTCGTCCTTCCGCCAAGCCAATGACCATGGAAACCAAGCCGGAGTTGACCGGGAAATAGATGCTGCCCGCGAGAATCACGCAAACGACTGCGGAATCCGTGGAGCTGCCCGCTAGGACGAGATGCGCGAATTTGTTGGCCAAGGCGCTGCTTAAGACCAGCGCAGCGGCACTGAACGCTACTTGCAAGAGACGGGGACGCTTGGCACTAGCCCAAAGAGATTGCACCAGCGCGGCCGCCAGGCTGATGACGGCGACCTGTGAAAATTGCAGAGCGACAATCCCCAAAAGCAGGAAGACAAAATTTGGAGAAATCGTGCCTTCCATTCCAGGGATCCGGACTTTCAGGGCAGAGGCTAGAGCGGCGAGACCCAAGTAGATGGCGAACGGCCTCAGGTTTACCGAAGACCAGGATCCGGCGGCGAGCAACGAAAGTAGGGTTCCCGCTCCGATTACCAGGGCGATATAGGCTTTAGCTTGGCTTGGCATTTTCTTTTTGTATGAAAGCGCGTCCTTGATCTCCTCTGCCAGGCCGTCTACCTCGCGGCGCTCAATTCTCGCCGTCCCTCAAGATGCTTAGGGCCGTGGATGTAGTCTGGTTCGTTGCGTCGCCCCATGGGACGCCGTTGCCCCAGACCACGCTGAAGCCACTGCTCGAGCTGGAACCCCAGCAGACACTGTTACCCCAAACCACGGATGTACCGTTTACGAATACGTTCGTGCCCCAGACCACAGAGGTGTCCCAGAGGGCGTCCGTTCCCCAAACAACACTTGTTCCGGTAACTAAGTAAACGCTCTGTGTTGTGGGGTCATACACCGCCGTTGGAGACACAGCCGAAGCATCGGCCGTGTCATTGCTGGAGAGGGCCGCGGCGACGTCCAGATAGCCGGCGCCGATGGTGAAAATGTCATAGTAATCGGTGTAGGTTATTCCCGTGGTCGGGTCCGTGACTGTGCTGGAAGCAGGAAAGTTCTTGGAGGCCGTTTTCATCAAACGGGCCTTCACTTGGTCCGGCGTAAGGTTCGGATTTTGCTGAAGCAGAAGTACGGCCGCGCCACTGACCACGGGAGTGGCCATGCTGGTACCGCTCAGCCGCATATAAGACGGCGAGATCGTGTTCGCGGTCAGGCTTGAAGTAGAGTTCTTCTTATTGTTCTTGGTATTGCCGCCCGAGGTGGTGTTGGTTGTCGTCGAGGAGGAATACTCGCTCAGATAAACGTCGGTGGGAGTACTCAATAGGGGCGCATTCGGCGCCAGCGTGGAGACGACCTGGTTTCCAGGTGCGACGATGTCAGGTTTCACCACATAATCGTATGCCGTCGGTCCTTTCGAGCTGTAGCTCGCGATGGTGTCGTCGATGCGTGTCGGTGTGTCTGCCGTCTTCATCGCACCCACGGTGATGACGTACGGATCGTTGCCTGGAGCGGCGATGGTACCGTAACCTTCCGTGCTCGCGCTGTCGTTGCGGCCCTGGTTGCCGGCCGCGGCAACCACCACAATTCCCGCATTCCAGGCAGCCTCGACAGCCTGACAGAGGGGATCGAGCGTATAGCTCTCGTAGACCTGGCGGCCAAACGAAAGGTTGATCACGCGAATGTTGTAGGTAGATTTCAGGCTGATCGCGGTTTGGATCGCCGCAATCACGCTGCTGTCCGTGCCAGCGCCGTTTTGATCCAACACACGCAGGTTAATAATGTTTGTATTGGGTGCAATTCCTTTGAATGTATGGGTAAAGTTGAACCCGGTGGAAAACCACCCTTCACTCGCAATGATTCCGGCAACGTGCGTTCCGTGGCCATATAAGTCTGAAGTATCCGTTGTGCCAGGAACGAAATTCTGGCTATAGACCACGCGTGAGCCGTAGGTCTGATTCGTTGGATTCCACCAGTAGAGATCGCCAACGGCGGTAACGCCACTGTCAATGACTGCTACTCCGATGCCCGTGCCATCCAGGCCCCACTGCTTCCATGCGGCCGACGCGTTGACTGATTCGGGAGTGTAATCGAGAGTTGAAGTGGAAGTGCCGCTGATCGGACGATTGGGCGAGATATAAGCTACTTCGCGGTCATCTGCCAGGGCGTGCAGCGCTCCGGTCGGAACGGAATAATGGGCTCCCTTAATGACGTCCAGCTTCGTTTTCAGGGTCCCGCCCTTGTTCTTTACCTTCTGATGCTGGGCAGCGGTCGGCGTTTGATTGAATTGGATAATGACATCCACCGTCGCGCCGTTGTGGCCGCCTTTGAGGGCCTCAAGATCTTTGGACAGCTTATGCTTCTTGCCGCCGGCAAAGGACAAACCTGCAGGCAGCAGGGTGATCAGGGCCAAGAGGGCAAGGCGCCTGCCCCAGGTCGTGGTTTTTGGCAGACCCTCGCCGATCTGATTGTTTTGGCTTGTGCCGCCCATTTTTCGACTCTCCTAGATAAAGCCGGGGCCGATATGAATCTGGTCGAAAGGTCGTGAATTACGAATGGAACAGTTTTAGGGTAGGGGGCTGAATGCGTCGATGGTACAGGGGGGAGTGTCCTGCTAGTACTAAGGTTTAGTCAGTTTTTGCCGACACGCGCGCCATTCGGCTGGACAGCGGCCGATGAAGCGCCGGAAGCATCGCTTGCCGAGCCTTTGTTATTTCCAGAGGACGAGGATCGCGCCCATGGCGAGGAAGCAGACGAGCTGATAACCAGTGTTGATGGCGAAGAGTTTCATGCTTTGCTTCGCGAAGAGGGCGCCGGTAAATTGCACGGTGGCGATGAAACCGAGCCAGATATGGAAGCTGGCCATCAAACCGAAGTGCAGCGAATCTGCCCGCATGCCATGCAGAATGAGCGCGAGGGTGAAAGCGGAAATCAGGCTGGCGACAAAGGAGCCTGCATAGGCGGGGCCGACGCTCTTGCGCATTTCGTCCATTTTCGCCTTGTCGTTGAGGTCGTAGCCCATTTCGCGGGTCCAGGCTTTGGCAAAGAGCAGGGGCGAATACCAGAGGAAGCCGAGAATCATGGTTACAACTGCTGCCACCAAAATCGCGAGCCAATTCAAGCTATGCATGTGCATGCAAGGATCTCCTTGTTCGTTTTAGTAGAGGAAAGTTGGGCGGTATGGTAAACGCAAGCATGCCGGGATGCAAAGGAAAAGAGAACTGCAGGAGCAACGGCATCAAAAGCCCGGGCTGAACAGAACTCAGTCCGGGCTTTTCCTTTGATACGGGAATTTCGCAGCTCAGTAAGCGCGGCGGAACTCGATGAAATCGCGGCCAACGTAGAGGCGATAATTGCCGCCGGAAGACGGTGCCGCAACCTGAAGCGGGACGGGGCGCTTCATTTCAGCGTCGCGTGCCCCCGCGGTTTCAACAAGATTGTTGGCGGCGAGGTCCATCAAGATGAATTTTCCGTTGACGAAACCGAGGCCGTAAGCTCCAGGCTTCAAAGTTTGGCCGCCGATTTCCAACGTTACTTCACTCAATAAATAGGCCTGGTACTTCTCTTTAATGGCGGTGGAGTAGCCGGAGCTGTCCACGAGGCCCGCCAGGACGAAGAGATCATCGGCAAAATGCACGCCGCCTGTGTTGCGAAGCTGCGCGGGAGCCACTTGACCGCGGAAAAAAACATGCTCCGGGAAAAGTTTGGGAGTGATGTCGGAAGCCTTGAGCACGGTGTTTTGTCCCGCTGGCGGGGCGCCGGCTTTAACGGCCGAGGCATTACGAAGAGAAAAAGCCAAGAGGAATAAAGACAAAAACACAACGAGCTTCACCGAGAGTTTCATTGCAACTCCTTTCGAGGTAACGGCATGGTACAGGATTCATAGGACAGAGCAAAGACCGGGATGGTGACGGCGTCAATTCTGCAAAAGAGCTACGTCCGGGGCTTCCTGGACTGAGGTAGAGATGGCACGGGGATGTGATATGTTACGCGCGCTCGCGCGAATGGCAGAAAGGGGAGGGTGAAGAAATGCTGGACCGGCGAAATTTCATGAAGACCTGCTCGGGAATGGGGCTGGCGGGGACACTGTTTCCCGGGGTGCTCTGGGCGCAGGCACAAGCGCAAGGCGCGGCGAAAATCACGAAAGAAATGATCGACAACGCCGCAGCCATCGCGGATGTCCCGATTCCCGATGAGTACAAGGAAATGATGCTGGAGGACCTGAACGATCACGCCAAAGGATACGAAGAAATTTACAAGTTGCAAATCCCGAATTCGGTGGATCCCGCGCTGGTGTTCGACCCCGTGCTGCCTGGAATGAAATTCGAAACCGAGCGGAAGCCGATGCGGATGTCGAAGGCGCCGAATGTGGCGGCGAGTGCGCCTAAGAACGTTGAAGATTTGGCGTTTGCCAGCGTGAGAGAACTGGCGGAACTGGTGCGAACGAGGAAGGTTTCGTCGGTGGCGCTGACAGAAATGTATTTGGGGAGGTTGAAGAAGTACGATGTCACGCTGAAATTTGCGGTCACATTGACGGAAGAGCGCGCGCTGGCGCAAGCGAAAAGAGCCGATGCAGAAATTGCAGCGGGAAAATATCACGGGCCGCTGCACGGATTACCATGGGGCGCGAAGGATTTGCTGGCGACGAAGGGTTACCGGACAACTTGGGGCGCTGGCGGCTTCGAAAACCAGATGATTGACGAAGACGCGACAGTGGTGAAGCGGCTGGATGATGCGGGCGCGGTATTGGTGGCGAAACTGACGCTGGGAGCGCTGGCGCTGGGAGACGTGTGGTTCGGCGGAGTGACGCGGAATCCGTGGAACACGAATCAAGGCTCGAGTGGCTCATCGGCAGGACCGGCTTCGGCCACCGCGGCGGGATGCGTGGCATTCAGCATCGGCTCGGAGACGCTGGGTTCGATTTCGTCGCCTTCGACGCGCTGCGGATGCACGGGATTGCGGCCAACATTTGGGCTGGTGCCGCGAACGGGAGCGATGGCGCTTTCCTGGACCATGGACAAGCTGGGACCGATCTGCCGGTCGGTGGAAGATTGCGCGCTGGTGCTGGGCGCGATTTACGGGCCGGACGGGCACGATCGGACGGTGCACGCGGCAGCGTTTAACTGGAACGCGAATCTGGATTGGAGGAAATTGCGCGTCGGTTATTTGAAGACGGATTTCGAACATAAGCCCGAGCCCCCGCAAGCAGAAGCAAAAGAGGAGCCTCCGAAGACTCCGGAAGAACAGAAGAAGCAAGAGGAACAAAAGAAGCGGCGCGAAGCGGGGCGCGCGCGCGCGGAGTACGATCGCAAATACAACGACGCCGCTCTCGCGAAGCTCCGTGAAATGGGTGTAAATCTAATCCCCGTGGAACTGCCGAAGTTTCCTTACAGCGCAATTACGGTGATGTTGACAGCGGAGTCGGCGGCGGCATTCGACGACCTGACACGCAGCGGAAGGGACAAGCTGCTGACCTCGCAGAAAGATTACGACTGGCCGAACGCGTTTCGGACGGCGCGTTTCATACCGGCCGTGGAGTACATCCAGGCGGCGCGCGCCCGAAAACTGGCGATGGAGGCGATGGCGAAAGTGTTCGACGGTATGGACGTGATCGTTGCGCCCACGAACGGTAGCCAGCAACTCGTCATCACGAACCTGACCGGTCATCCCTCGGTGATTCTGCCAAACGGACTGCGCGGAGTGGACGCGCCGAAGTATCCATCTGACGATCCCAGCGATTTTCAAAACGCCGGCGGCCCGGGAACGCCCACAAGCTTGACGTTTCTTGGGAAGTTGTACGGGGAAGCGGAATTACTCGCGTTCGCGCGGGCGTATCAAGAGGCGACGGGGTTTCATCTGCAGCATCCGAAACTGACGGTCTAAATCGAAGAGCGCTATCGCCCGAAAGAAAGGAGTCTCTGTCTACATCCCCTTCTGCATCGGATAGCCCTTGTCAGCCCAATCGACGGCGAAACTCGTTGGAAGGACGAGCACGCGAAGTTTCTTGAAACCCATGTTGCTTAGCGTCGTGTAGGCGGGCCGGATGTTCGGGCACTTATCCATTGGACAGCACCCACAGTAGATGACGAGCTCCGTGGACCGAGGAAGGGAAGTCGCCCAGGCCTTCAATTCCGCAAGACCCTGTTCCGTCGAAGTCGTGCCATGAAAAGATGCGTTCGGCACATGACCGCCGACGTAAAGGGAACGAAAGCCGACAAAAATCACTGTGGGAACCGAAACATACTTGTCCGTGAGGATTTTGGCGAGTTGGGCAGGCTGCATTGTTTCTGAGCTGGCCCAAGGATCCGCGTTTTTCTTTTCCTGTCCGTGAATAGCAGGCAATGGAAGAGAAATCAGGACCAGCGCGAGCACAAAGGTCAGCAGAGAGATAACCATCGAAGTTCGGCAAGAAATCGTTCGATTCATTGGAGAACCCTAGTATGGAATGAGACTTATGGATTGTAGCCTGAAGGCAGCGATCGAGGACAGCCGGAGATGCGAGATTGACTTATTTCTTTTGTTCCGCGCGAGTGCGTTGAAGTTTGTAAGCCGTGGTGCGAAGCGTCTCGGGAACGTTCTTGTTGATTGCGAGGCGCTTCAAATCCTGCGGGTTCAGCATGGGCAACATATGCAGGGTAACGTCCAGCGGAGTTTTCGGATTGTTGATCAGGTTGCGGACAACGACATAATTCTTGCGAAACACGCGATTGCCGGCGATGAGCCGCAGGATTTCATCCGTAAGGCTGGACATGGAAGCGAAAGCTTCCACTTCTTGATCCGTCAAGCGCGGTGATTGAAGCACCGCGCGCTGCACGACCTTGTTGTTGTCGCGGATGAGGGTGCGGCGCGCCTCCGAGCCGCCTTTGATGGCGAATTGCACGCGCTGCGAGACGGTCATTTTCGCGAGGCGCTGAAGCAAGGTTTGGCGGCGGGCGGCATCAGGTTCCGCGGCTGCTGCGGCCTCGGCCAGTGCCGCTTCATCAAGCGGATGCCCCGGCCCGTGAATTTCGCGCAGCTGATTCTTTTGGTCAGCGGTCAACGAAGTGGAGTGCTCCAGGGCGGCGGCCAGCGCAGGAGACGCGCTGACGCGGTCGAGTTCCTCCATCAAGGCCTGAGTGGAGACCGTAGAAAGATGACGTGCCACGTGAACGAGATGCTCCGCGGCGCAATTCTTATTCTGCACCAGAGCATCGCAGATGCCGGGCTTGTCGGCCAGGTGCCGCGCGGCAAAGGCAAAGAGGCCAGGCTGAGCATTCTCCCGTTTGATGGCTTCAACAAAAGCCTCTGGCGCGACCGACAGAATAGCGTCGCCTGCACGCGCAGCGATCATTTCGTCGGGATCGGTGGCGAGAACCGCAAGAATTTCCGCGCGATCCGCAGGCGCGAGATGTGCGCCACCGGTGCATATAGCAAGTTTACGCTCGCGTGTGGCGCGCCCATGCCGAAGATCCTCCACAACTTCAGGGCTTAGAGTTTCCAACGGGTCCCTTCCTTAAGTTCTCCTGGCTAAGCACTATTCTACCGAAGGTCCCAGGCGTCCCGAGGGGCGGCAGCGCCCTGCCGTTCAACTGTAGCAACACCGCTGAGGAGTTTGTCGCACTGACGTCAAATTGCTGCTTCGCCGTAAAATGCAAAGTGTCGCCCGCGTAGATTTGGGAGTCCGTAAGGACCTTCCCATCTGCGATGACGCGCACATGCGTGCTCGAGGAGGCAGAGATGGAAAGCTCGAGGGGCACATCGGAAGTGGAGGCGTCGGATTGTTTGGTGGCGCGATAAGCGGTCACATGGCGCCATCCGTACCTCGATCCATAAAAAAGTAGAAACAGCAGAAGAAGCCCGCCCAAAACCACGGCCGCGGGAATCCACTTTGAGTGCGAGGGAATTGGCTCTTCGGGCTTGGGAGCGGTGGGTGGCAACTTCTCGGCGCGCGCAAGGTCGTATTCGCCCAGAAGGGCCTCTTCTGACAGTCCGAGATAACGCGCAATGCTGCGCACAAAGCCGTGGCCGAACACACCGCCAGGTAATTTTCCCCAGTCTTCATTTTCCAAGGCTTGGAGAAACCGATTGCTGATCCGCGTGGCTTTGCTAAGCTCGTCCAGGGAAACTTCCCGGAGTTCCCGCTCGCGCTTCAGATGTTCGCCGAATTTTCCCCTGGCCATGGCAAGGACCTGTATCCAGTAAAATAAAGATAGGGCTACGGGGTCAGCGGCACACGAGCCCTTGACGGAATATAGGTGTGCGAGAAGGTACTGTCAAATGAATGAGTTGGGGGAGTTGTTGAAAGAAAGGCTCCAAATGGCCGGCTAGGATGGCTAGATGGCAACTCCTGTACCACAAGCATATTGCGTCTTTTTTTAACAGGGGCCTATACTGGAAAGGATTCGCCACTTTTGGGCGTGCGCGGGGCGGACTAGTGTTTCTTGTTTCTCTTGGGAAACTGAAGCGGCCAGGGTTTCCGGGCTGAAGATGGCAGTGTGCACTAGAACGAATACGAAGGGCATTTGCAAAACCAAAAAGGGCGGGCATAGCGAGGCGTGGAAGAAGTAAAACAGTTTCCAGCTGTGGAGCGGCGGCGTAACGCTGCGACGTCGTCCGAACGGGAAAAGGGGGAAGTGGCGGTCTTCCAGGAATTGGGGAAGGCGCTAACTTCGTCGCTACAGCTCGACCAGGTTCTCCGCACCATCATGGAGAAGATTGACGAATTCTTGCGCCCGGACAACTGGTCGTTGCTCCTGCTGGATGAAGAAAAGCAGGAACTCTATTTTGAACTTGCCGTCGGAAAAGCCTCGCAGGCCCTGAGAGATGTGCGCATCAAAATGGGGCAGGGCATTGCCGGGTGGGTAGCCCAGCACGGAGAAACCGTGGTGGTGCCCGATACCTCCAAAGATACCCGCTTCTTCTCCAAAGTGGATGAAAAGACCAAGACGGAGACGCAGTCCATTGTGGCCGTGCCGGTTCGTTTCCGTGATACCTGCCTAGGCGTCATCGAGTTAATCAATTGCGTAGGACCCAGCGGGTTCGATCCGCGCGACCTGAAACTGCTCGAGGCGCTTTCGGATTTTGCCGCCATCGCCCTGGAAAACGCCCGCCACGTGAAGAAAATCCACGACCTGACCATCCGCGACGATTGCACAACGCTTTACAATGCGCGGCACATGGGCTTCATCCTGGAGACGGAGATCTACCGCTCGCAGCGCTACAACTACGAGTTTTCACTGGTGTTCATCGACCTGGATCACTTTAAAATGGTGAACGACACGCATGGGCATCTGGTGGGTTCGCGGTTGCTCGCGGAAATCGGGAATGCATTAAAGGCGCACTGCCGTCTGATCGACTTTGCATTCCGTTATGGCGGGGACGAGTTCGTGCTGCTGTTGCCGCAAACTTCCAAAGAAAACGCTCTCAATGTCGCGCGGCGCCTTCACAAACTCATCCGGGAGGGCGTGTGGCTTGAGCAAGAGGGGTTGAATATCCGTTTGACCCCCAGCCTCGGCGTAGCTTCTTATCCCGTGGATTCACGCACCAAGGAAGGCTTGCTACATCTCGCGGACGAAGCCATGTACTTGGTCAAGAACACCAACCGCGACAGCGTGGCGGCGGCGAACATCGGAATCCTGCCCAATACGGCGACCGCGGAATCTGCAGGGTGATTGTTTTTTGCTTCATTGGTTTGCATGTTCGCCTCGTTCCGCTCGATAGTAGATTGAACCAAAAATTTGCCGCGACGCGGAGACGCACGTCGAAGTACAATGCTGAGCCGTTCCCGGCTCGCTGACGCGATCAAAAAGAAAGGAACCTCGGAGTTATGAGGCGTGCCCAGACATTGGTTAAGCCATGCAAGTGCGGTCACGGCAAGAGCATCCATGCAGGAATCTTTCAGCGCAAGCGAGCTGGCCCGGCAAAATGCAATTACCCCGATTGCCGCTGCTCAAGCTACCGGCCCGTTTCGGAGTCCAAGACCAGAGGCAAAGGATAAGTCCCACATTGTGTTTCCCGGCGCCGTTGGTTTCTCAATGCACTCGGCGTTGTTGCCTTTGTATACAGCCTTCCAAAATTTTGCTTAACTGAAGGCATGAAGAGAAGTGAAGCGGCCAGATACGCGCGCTGGTCGGCAGCTGTGGCTTGCCTGCTGGCGATGCTCACGGCGGGCGTGTATCTGCACCGAAAATGGGTGGCGCATCGAGAAAAGGAAGAGGCCCCCCCGCCTGCGCCTGAGGGTGTCGCGCGTCAAGAGAGCGGGCTGACATTTTCCAAGGAAGTGGGAACCCAAAAGCTCTTTACCGTGGAAGCCTCGAAGGCGACGAACTTCAAGGAGAATGCGGCAAGCCTCCTGGAGGACGTCAAGATCACCATTTTTGGAAAGACCGGCGACCGTCACGACCTCATACACACGCATAGCTGCGAGTACGAAAGAGACGGTCAAAATATCGTTTGCAGCGGTGAGGTGCAGCTCGATCTGCAAAGCGCGGAGGACGCGGCGCGCGAAGAAAATGGACACGATGTGGCCGCACAGAAGGTCCACGTAGAGACGCGAGGCGTAACCTTCAACCGCTCCTCGGGAATCGCGCAGTCCGACCAGGCGGTGAAATTCCTTTTCCCCAATGGACGAGGCGATGCTGTTGGAGTGGAGTACCGCTCCGAAGAGGGAGCGGTCCGGCTGCTGCGCGACGTCAACTTTTTGCTGAGCACTCCGGGCGCCCCGCAAAAAGGCAAGAATGCCCCAACAGCAGTCCATGAGCCCGTTCGTGTTACCGCAAAGAGCGCCGATTTCGACCGCGACTCTCGAGTGATGCACCTTCGCGGACCTGTGGAAGCGACGGCGGCAGCAGCGCATTTGCGGGCAGGGGAAATCGCTCTGGCTCTGGACAAGACCTTCCACGCAGAGAAACTGGTGGCGAATGCGGGCGCCCGCGGAAAAAATCCGGAGATAGAGTCTCAAGGAAAAGATACCCAGACGCATTTGAGCGCAGAGACTCTGACCGCCATCTTCGCCCCGGAGGGATGGCTGACAAAAATGGAAGCCGCCGGCGGTGTCAAGGGTTCTCAGCAAACCGGGAAAGATGCCGATGATTTCGCAGCGGACGACGCTTTTATGGAGATGTGGCCAGGAGTGAATCAGCCCAAGGCGATGAATCTCAAAGGGAACGTGCAGTTGACTTCAAGAATAGAGAAAACGGCCGAATCGAGAATCCTGCAGACGAGTGCGCTTCTCGTCGATTTTGCCGAGCGAAAAAAAGGTGAGAGCAACGCGCCCGAGCATGCGGAAACACTGGCCCGAGGCACGCTGGAGTGGACCGATCCGGTAACGCAGACCACAACTTCTGCTGCTACGACGGCGGCTGGCCTGGCACGGACGAAACTGACCGCGGATAAGCTGGGGCTGAAATTCGGCGCAGACGGAAAAGCGAGTCAGCTCACGGCTTCCGGCAATGTGGTGACGGAGAGGGCGCTTCCGGGAAAACCACAGCAGAGGGCCACCGCTCAAAATGGCAACGCCCAGCTACAGGGGGATGGCTGGTCTCAGATGGAGTTGGCTGGAGATGTAAAGCTGAAAGAAGGTGACCGAAGCGGTCAGGCCGACCGCGCCGTGTTTGTCCGGTCGGCGCAAACAGCCACGTTGACAGGGAACGCTGTCGTACGCGACGCAACGACCGAGACACGCGCTCCCCGCATTGCCTTTGTACAAAGCTCGGGAGAAATACGAGCGGACGGCGGCGTACGTTCAACCGATTTTTCGTCGAAAAGTACCAGCCCGCAACTAGCGCCAGTGCCGGTAAACATTTCGGCGGACAGTCTGCGCGCAAATTCCAAGACAGGTAGGGGGCTCTATAGGGGACACGCCCGCCTGTGGCAAGGCGATTCGGTGATGGAAGCCGATTCCATTGAGGTTTTGCGCGAAACAAAAATCCTGAATGCTTCGGGAGATGTTCGGGCGGTATTTCCGCAGAGTTCGAGACAGTCACCGGCACAGGCATTGGCGGTTCGCCAGCCTGCGGCCAGGAAGCCCAAGCTCTGGCATATTACCGCCGAGACGTTGTCTTACAGCGAGTCTGAGAGCCGCGCGCATCTGGAAAAAAACGTGGTTGCGCAATCCGTCGAACAAGAAATTCGCGCCCCTTTGATGGACTTGTATTTCACGAGGAGCGAGAAGAGCTCTCCGGTTTCGGCAAGTGCCGCCCCTTCCGCTGCAACACAAACCGGAGCACAACAAATCAGCGGTGCCGTGGCCACGGGCGGTGTAATTGTCAAGCAGGGAGCGCGGAGGGCCACCGCGGAGCGCGGCGAGTATTCCGCCGCGGAGGGGAAATTCGTTATGAGCGGCGGGAACCCCACGATTTTCGATGCTTCCGAAGGCGCCACAACAGGCCGTCAATTGACCTTCTTTTTAGCGGATGATACGATCATCGTGGACTCAGAAAACGGTTCGCGGACGTTGACGAAGCACCGAGTCGAGAAATGACGAGGTATGCTGAAGCTCCAGGCCCTCGAGTTAAGCAAGTCTTATCGTGGCCGCAAAGTCGTTGACGACGTGGAACTGGAGATCGGTCAGGGTGAAGTCGTCGGGCTGCTCGGCCCAAACGGCGCAGGAAAGACGACAACGTTTTACATTCTTGTTGGTCTTGCCCGGCCGGACTCCGGGCGCGTTCTGCTAAACGGCGACGAAATCACTGACTTGCCCATGTATCTCCGGGCGCGAAGTGGAATCAGCTATCTTCCTCAGGAACCTTCGGTATTTCGGCAACTTACCAGCGAAGAGAATTTGCTCGCGGTGTTGGAGACCCTCCCTCTCACGCCTGAGCAGCAGCGCGATCGCCTGGAGGAATTGCTGGTTCAAATGGGGCTCGAAACGGTCAGGACGAGTAAAGCTTACACCCTCTCGGGCGGGGAACGCCGGCGCCTCGAAATTGCCCGTTCCCTGACGCTCCAACCTTCCTTTATCCTACTCGACGAACCTTTTTCAGGGATCGACCCTCTAACGGTGAAGGATCTCCAGGAAATCATTCGCGACTTGGCGAAGGCGGGGATAGGCGTGCTGATTACCGATCATAACGTCCGCGAAACTCTTAGCGTAACGGATCACGCGTACATCCTGAAAAATGGGAAAATATTCCGGAAGGGCCGCCCCGAGGAACTGAGCGCCGATCCGGAAGTCCGGCGCGTCTATCTCGGCGATCATTTCCGGCTCAACTGATTCAGCGAACGAAAGACGAACGAGCGCATAGATGGCTTGGCAGGGACTCAAACTCAACCTCAAGGTCGCGCAGAAGCAGATTCTGACGCCCGGCCTCGTTCAGATGGTCAGCGTACTCGCGCTGAATCGGCTCGAACTGAAAGAAATGATCAACCAGGAGATGATCGAGAATCCGGTCCTCGAAGAGCAGAGCGAAGAGCCCACCCAGGCTGACAATTACAGCGACGAAAATTTTCTCAAGGAAGAAACGGAAAAAGTTCCGGAAAAGCCGGAGCCCAATCCTTTCGACGAGTTCGACGTCGGCACTTTCTTCAACCAATACCTGGATACTGGCGGCGACGGAGGTCAGTCTCAGGAACGCGAGGTTTCCGAACGCCCATCGTTCGAAAAGTTTCTATCCTCGCCTACCGGGTTGACCGAGCATCTTCAGTGGCAATTAAGCGTAACTATCTGCTCGGATGCCGTTCGGCAGGTCGCGGAGAACATCATCGGCAACCTGGATGAGAACGGCTATCTAACGGCTTCCTGCGAAGAACTTACTGAGAATGGAAAATATTCTCAGGATGACCTGGACGATGCGCTTGCGGTGATTCAGGAATTCGATCCTATTGGCGTTGGCTCGCGCGATTTACGTGAGTGCCTATTTCTGCAATTGAAGGCTTTCGATCCACAGAACACTCTTGCGCAGCAAATCGTTTCCGAGCATCTCAAGCAAGTGCAATCCAACCAGCTTAAAGAAATTGCGCGCGCGCTGAACCGGCCGCTGGAAGTGGTGAAGCGTGCGCTTGACGTCATCAAGAAGCTCGATCCCCGTCCGGGCCTCCGTTACAACAAGTCAGAACCGCGGCTGGTCGAGCCGGACGTGTACTTCCGCAAAGTTGATGGCCAGTGGCAGGCGTTCCTCAACGAAGACGACATGCCGCAGTTGCGCTTGAGCCCCACGTATCGCCGCCTGTTGGTCAAAGATGCAGCGGACCGCGATGTGCGCAACTATGTCAAAGAGCGTTTCACCGCCGCCGTGCAATTGATGAAAAACATCGAGCAGCGCAAGCACACCATCCTTCGTGTATGCCAATCCATCATTGCCCGCCAAGGTGAATTCCTGGATCAAGGTCCGGATACCCTCAAGCCGATGATGATCAAGGAAGTAGCGGAAGAAGTCGGCGTGCACCCTTCCACGGTAAGCCGCGCTGTTGCCAGCAAATATGCGCACACGCCCCAGGGCGTTCTCGAGCTGCGTTCGTTCTTCAGCGAATCGGTGAATGGACCGGAAGGCGGCGGCATGTCGCTGCTGACTCTGAAGCGCCTAGTCAAGAAAATGATCGAGGAAGAAGATTCCTCGAAGCCGCTTACGGACGAGCAAATCGCCAAGAAGCTGGACGATGGCGGCATCCACGTCACGCGGCGAACGGTCGCGAAATACCGCGAGGATATGCGCATTCCCAGCACTCATCAGCGCCGTGTAAAAAGCTGAGCCGCGCGCCTGTGAAGCCCCCCACGCGAACGCGGCCGGACACGCGCCAACTCGTCATCCTCACCGGACTCTCTGGCTCTGGCAAAAGCACCGTCCTCCGCGCCTTTGAAGACATGGGCTTCTACTGCGTGGATAACCTTCCCGTGAACCTCATTCCGATTTTTGCAGAACTACACGGCGCTGGCGAAGGCGACTTCGCGCGGGCGGCCCTGCTCGTGGACGCGCGCGAGGGATTGCAACTCGAAAAATTGCCCCCGCTCTTGAAACATCTCAAAAAGGATCATCCTATTACGCTGGTTTTCATCGAGGCGAACGAAGACGCGCTATTGCGCCGCTACAGCGAGACGCGCCGTCCCCATCCCCTCGGGAAGAATTACTCGGTGCGCGAAAGCCTGAGCCACGAGCGCGCGCTGATGGAGCCCATCCGCAAGCTCGCCGACGTGGTCATCGATTCCACGCAATTCAACGTGCACGAGCTTCGCCACTTCATCACCACGCGCTTCAAAAATCCTGATACGCGGCCGCTGCTCGTATCTGTTGTTAGCTTCGGCTATCGCTATGGCATTCCTTCGGATGCGGATCTCGTCTTTGACGTGCGCTTTCTTCCCAACCCGCATTTCGTTCCGCGATTGCGTCCGTACAATGGCACGGACCCGAGAGTCCGCCAGTACATTCGCTCGTTCCCGCAAACCGGCGAATTCCTGCGCCGGATCGAAAGCCTGCTTGCCTATCTGATTCCGCATTACATCCGCGAGGGCAAGAGCTATTTGACCATCGCTATCGGTTGCACCGGCGGAAAGCACCGCTCCGTGATGCTGGCGGAATCCGTGCAAAAGGCGCTTGCAAAGCGCGGCTATTCCGCCAAAGTGGTTCACCGCGACATCGAAAAGTAGTCGGCGAAGTATTGTCTACGTGTCAAAACATGCGGTCCGGAAACTTGACATGCCGCAACACGGCGAATAGCGTAACAAGTGACTAAATCAGGAGTGAGTGGAGCGATTCGTTGTTATCGCCGCAATTAAAACGTCTGCTGAGTTATGTCCGCCCGTACTCTT